>NZ_JABWRA010000026.1:0-88594 GCF_014268705.1 Pseudomonas sp. SWRI179
CGCTGGGTCGCGCAGCGGCCCCAAAAAAGCGATGAGCGCTGCGCACTCAAGCGGGAGCAAGCTCCCTCGCCACAGGACCGTGCCGCTCCCAAAACCCTTGTGGGTATCCAACATCACCGGACATCACATCGCACAAACCACACGATTTCGCCCACTGGCCTTCGCCTGGTACAGCGCCTTATCCGCAGCGAACAAAAGTTGCGAAAGCTCACCATATGGCCCATTCAGCCAAGTAGCGATGCCAATACTTACCGTCATGGTCGCTCCCCCCTCGGTCACTGGCGGTAATTGTTCAACCGCGTCGCGAATGTTCTGGGCCATGGTAAAGGCGCCCGCAGTGGTGGTCTCCGGCAGAATCACCGAGAACTCTTCACCGCCATAGCGCGCCGCCAGGTCGGCGGGGCGTCGCACATGCTGGCCGATCAACTGCGCCAAGGCCCGCAGGGCCTCGTCACCCTGTTGATGACCATGGCGATCGTTGAACGCCTTGAAGTGATCGGCATCGATCATCAACACCGACAACGGTTGACCCGAACGTTGCGCGCGCAACCACTCCTGCTGCAACGTTTCGTCCAGGGTTCGCCGGTTGGCAAGGCCTGTGAGGGCGTCCGTGGCGGCCAGCTCTGCCAGTTCCCGTTCGGCATTGTGGCGGCGGCGCAATTCCCGGCGCAGCAGCCAGGTGAGCCAGAGCAAACCTATGCACAGCGCACCGGTGGCGCCACTGACCAGCAATGCCGTGCGTTGCCAGGACGCGAAGACCTCTCGGGAGGAGAGCGCCACCACGACGATCAGTGGCAGGTTGCCTACCTGGGAAAAGGTGTATAGGCGCTGTGTCTGATCGACACTGGATATGCTGGTAAAACTGCCGTTGCCCTCGCGCAGGATACGCACGAAGTTCGGTCGGTTGCTGAAGTCCTTGCCAATCATGTCGTCAGCCAGGGGCGGTTCCTGGGCCAGCAGGATTCCATCGCGGCTGACCAGGTTGACCGTCCCATGGCCGATGTTCAGGCTCTTGAACAACTGACTGAAGTAGTTCAGGCGCATCGCGGCTTCGGCCACGCCCATGAACTCGCCCTGGTCATCGCTCAGTCGATAGCTGAAGCTGATGCGCCAATCCTTGGTGGCACTCCTGGAACGGAACGGGCGGCTGATCATCATGTCCGGAGTCGGGTTTTGGACATGGGACTGGAAATACTCCCGGTCGGCGTAGTTGCCTTTGCGCGGTTCGACCGAGGCGGAATCGGCGATCACATCGCCCCGCTTGTCGAGCAGCAGGATGTCGCCTTTATAGGGAACGGTGGTGGCGCGGTCGAACAGGGCCAGGTGGCGGATCGTTGGCGAAACGTCTTTCAGGTCGTCGCGTTTTGCCGTGGCGATCAAGCCTTGTAGCGACAGGTCGTAGAGTTCGACGTTGCGCAGCACGTCGGCATCGATCAGTTGCACGATATTGTTCGCCGCGCGTGTGGCCGCCTGCTGGGCCGTTGCGTGTTCGCGAATCAACAGGAACGTCACGATACTCAGGATGGCAATGACAACCAGCGAGCTGGCCAGTACGAGTACCCGTTCCGAACGTATCGAAGACGGGGTGTTGCCGGGTGTCGCACTGCGCGCGCTCATGGTTCCGAATGTCTGCATTGTCATAGGGTTGGGATCCGTCCCAAAGGATTGCAAACCGGCAAATGAACCAGATGCTGGCCTTTTGCTGATTGTGCTTGGATCGATGAGAGCGGGCAATCAGTGTTTGCGCAATATCTGGTACGCGCTGCCGAAGGTGGCGATCTGATAATTTTGATTCAGTTGGCTTTCGCCCAGCATTCAACTGGAAAACACCGGACCTTGTGGCGGTGTCAGGCTGGCAAGCGGATTCCGAACGTGTTGGCGCCCTGGTCGCTGTGCACAAAAACATCGCCACCATGCATCAGTGCGATGGCCTTGACGATGGCCAGCCCCAGCCCATGGTTGGCGCCGCTGTTGCTGCGCGAGGCATCGACGCGATAGAAACGTTCGAACAGGCGCGGCAGGTGTTCGCCGGCAATCGGGTCGCCGGGGTTGGTGACGGCGAGGCAGATCTGCTCGCCAAGGGCTTCGATGCGCACATCGATCACTTGACCGGGCGCCGTGTGCTGGACGGCGTTGCTCAACAGGTTGATCAGCGCCCGGCGCAGGTGGGCGATCTCGATGTTGGCCTGGGCATCGCCGCTGACCCGGACCTGGACTTGGGCATCTTCCAGAATGAAGTCCAGGTAATCGAGGGTGGTTGCCACTTCGCTGGCCAGGGAGGTGCTGGTCAACTTGGTGGCCTTGCTGCCCTGGTCGGCGCTGGCCAGGAACAGCATGTCGTTGATGATCGAGCGCAGCCGCTCCAACTCCTCGAGATTCGATTGCAGCACTTCGAAGTAATGTTCGGCCGAGCGTCCGCGGGTCAGCGCCACCTGGGTCTGGCCGATCAGGTTGGTCAAGGGCGAGCGCAGTTCATGGGCGACGTCGGCGTTGAACGACTCCAGCCGTGAGTAAGCCTGTTCGACCCGGTCCAGAGTGGCGTTGAAGGAGCTGACGAACTGGTTCAGTTCCGGCGGCAAGGGCGACAGTTGCAAGCGCCCGGACAGGCGGGGCGGGGTCAGGCGTTGGGCTTCATCGGAAAGCTTGATCAGCGGCTTGAGGCCGATGCGCGCGACCCAATAGCCCAGCAACGAAGCCAGGAGCACTCCGACAATCGCCAGGCTCACCAGCGCCACCAACAGGCGATGCTGGGTCTGGTAGAAGGTCTCGGTGTCGATACCGATCATGAAACGCAGCGGCGGGCGTTGGTCCTTGGCCGGGAACTGGCTCACCAGGACTTTCATCGGGTAGTGTCGATGGGGCAACGTCAGGTCGCGTTTACCCAGGGGACCTTGGGCAAAGGTGCGGATCTGCCCATCGGGATCGCCGTACTCAAAGCGCGGATCGTCACTGACGATCCAGAAATGGATGCGCTTGTCTTCCTCGCCGAGCAATCGCAGCTTGTTGTTGATCTTTACCCAGTGTTCAGGCGTGCCATAGCGACCGACAGTAGACTCCAGGACACTGTAGCGGGCATCGAGCTCGGCTTCGGGTAACAGGCCCAGGCCTTTGGCGACTTGTTGATACAAAGCGCCACCGATCAACAGGAACACTAATGCCGCCACCAGCGTGAACAGGCCGCTGAGGCGCAGGGCGATGCTGTCAGGCAATTTCATTGCCGCGATTCTCCAGCACATAACCCATGCCGCGAATGGTGTGCAGCAACTTTTGCTCGAATGGCCCGTCGAGCTTGGCCCGCAAGCGTTTGATCGCCACTTCCACCACGTTGGCGTCACTGTCGAAGTTGATGTCCCAGACCATTTCGGCAATGGCGGTCTTCGAAAGGATTTCGCCCTGGCGGCGGGCCAGGACACTGAGCAGGGAGAACTCCTTGGCGGTCAGGTCCAGGCGCTGGCCGGCGCGGGTGGCCTTGCGGCTTATCAGATCGATCCACAGGTCGGCGATGCTCACCTGCACCGGTTCATGGCCGCCACTGCGGCGGGTCAGGGCTTGCAGGCGGGCCACCAGTTCCAGGAACGAAAAGGGCTTGCCCAGGTAGTCGTCGGCGCCGTCGCGCAGCCCCTTGATGCGGTCCTCGACCCGTTCCCGGGCGGTGAGCATGATCACCGGCGTCTGCTTGCGGGCGCGCAAGGCCCGGAGCACGCCGAAGCCGTCCAGGCCCGGCAGCATCACGTCGAGCACGATCACCGCATAGTCGGTTTCCAGGGCCAGGTGCAGCCCCTCGATGCCGTCCGGCGCCACGTCCACGGTGTAGCCCTGTTCGGTCAGGCCGCGGTGCAGGTAGTCCGCGGTTTTTTCTTCGTCTTCGATGATCAGAACGCGCATGGCTCCGCCTCAGTGGTCTGTGCTTGCCAGCGCCGCCGTCGGCGCCGACCCTGGCTGGTGGGCGGGCCGATGGAACAGGCGCTCGAGCCACAAGTATATGACCGGTGTGGTGAACAGCGTCAGCGCCTGGCTCACCAGCAGGCCGCCCACCACCGCGATGCCCAGGGGCTGGCGCAGTTCCGCGCCGGCGCCGTAGCCGAGCATCAGCGGCAACGCACCGAGCAGGGCGGCCAGGGTGGTCATCATGATCGGACGGAAGCGTGTCAGGCACGCCTGGAAAATCGCCTCCTGGGGCGCCAGCCCTCTGTTGCGTTGGGCGTCGAGGGCGAAGTCGATCATCAGGATGCCGTTCTTCTTGACGATCCCGATCAGCAGCACCAGCCCGATCAGCGCCATGATCGAAAAGTCCTGGCCCAGCAGCCAGAGCATGATCAGCGCGCCGAGGCCGGCCGAGGGCAGGGTAGAAATGATCGTCAACGGGTGTACGAAACTCTCGTAGAGCACGCCGAGGATGATGTAGACGGCCACCAGCGCGGCGAGGATCAGCCATGGCTGGCTCGCCAGCGAACTTTGGAAAGCCTGGGCCGCGCCCTGGAAATTACCGGTGATGGCGGCGGGCATGCCGATTTCGTTTTTTGCCTGGTCGAGCAGGCGCACCGCGTCTCCCAGGGCCACGCCGGGCGCCAGGTTGAACGACAGGTTGGCGGCCGGGAACATGCCGTCGTGGGCAATGGACAGCGGGCCGTTGCTCGGCGCATCGAAGCGGGCCAGGGCCGAGAGCGGCACCATTTCCCCGCTCAAGGGCGAGCGCAGGTAGAAATATGCCAGGCTTTCGGCCTTGCCCCGCTGCGCGGTGTCGAGCTCCAGGATCACGTTGTACTGGTTGGTCTCGGTCTGGAATTCATTGATCTGCCGCTGGCCGAAGGCGTCGTACAGGGCTTGGTCGACATCGGTGGCGGTGAGGCCGAAACGCGCCGCCGCGCTGCGGTCGATGTTGATGTGGGTGATGCTGCCGCCCAGTTGCAGGTCGTTGGAGATGTCGCGGAACGCCGGGTTGCCGCGCAGCTTGTCGGTGAGTTTTTGCGTCCAGGCGTTGAGGCTCGGTCCGTCGTTGCTCTTGAGCACGTATTGGTACTGGGCGCGGCTGGGGCCGGAGCTGAGGTTGATGTCCTGCCCGGCCCTGAGGTACAGCACCACGCCAGGGATTTTCAACAATTGCGGGCGGATCCGGTCGATGAAGCCACTGGCCGACACGTCACGCTCGCCCCGGGGCTTGAGGGCGATCCAGAAGCGGCCGTTGGCGATGGTCTGGTTGTTGCCCGAGACACCGACGGAGTGGGAGAAGGTCTGCACCGCCGGGTCGGCGGCGACGATCTCGGCCAGGGCCTTGTGCTTGGCCACCATGTCCGGGAACGACACATCGGCGGCGGCTTCGCTGGTGCCCAGCACCAGGCCGGTGTCCTGTACCGGGAAGAAGCCCTTGGGAATGAACACATAGCCGACCACCGCCAGTGCGAGGGTCAGGCCGAACACGCCGATCATCAGTTTTTGATGGGCGAGGGCCCGACGCAGGCCGCGTTCATACCAGCCCAACAAGCGTTCGCCGAACCCTGGCGAGTCGTGGGCGTGGTGCACCGGGGCACGCATGAACAGCGCGGCCAGGGTCGGCGCCAATGTGAGGGACACCACCACCGAAATCAGGATGGTCGAGGTGGCGGTCAGGGCAAACTCCTTGAACAGACGCCCGACCACGCCGCCCATGAACAGCAGCGGAATGAACGCGGCGATCAGCGAAAAACTGATGGAAACCACGGTGAAGCCAATTTCGCCGGCGCCCTTGATCGCCGCCTCGCGCATGCCATCGCCGGCCTCCAGGTGTCGGTGGATGTTCTCCACCACCACAATCGCATCGTCCACCACGAACCCCACCGAGATGACGATCGCCACCAGGGTCAGGTTGTTCAAGCTGAACCCCATCACGTACATCAGGGCGAAACTGGCGATCAGCGACACCCCCAGCACCGCCGAGACGATCAACGTCGCCGAGAGCTGGCGCAGGAACAATGCCATTACCGCCACCACCAGCAGCACCGCGATCAGCAAGGTGATCTCCACTTCATGCAACGAGGCGCGGATGGTCTGGGTGCGGTCGATCAACACTTTGACCTGCACCGCGGCGGGCAACATCGCTTGCAAGGTGGGCAGGGCCGCCTGGATGCGGTCGACGGTCTCGACGATGTTCGCCCCCGGCTGCCGGAAGATCACCAGGTTGACCCCCGGCTCGTTGTCGGACCAGGCCTGGACGTAGGCGTTTTCCGAGCCGTTGACCACCTTGGCGATGTCCTTGAGGTGTACCGGTGCCCCGTCCCGGTAGGACACGATCAGCTCGCCATACTCGGCAGGTTGGAACAACTGGTCGTTGGTGGACAGGGTGGAAATGCTCGACTCGCCGTACAGTGCGCCCTTGGCCAGGTTGAGGCTGGCCTGTTGCAGCGCCAGGCGAATGTCCGCCAGGGTCAGGCCGATGGCGGCGAGCCGGTCGGCCGAGGCCTGGACGCGGATCGCCGGGCGCTGCTGGCCGGTGATGTAGATTTGTCCGACGCCGTCGATCTGGCTGATCTGGCGGGCGAGCAGGGTTTCGACGTAGTCGCTCAGTTCGGTGCCGGGCATCAGGCTGGAGCTGATGCTGAGGATCAGCACCGGGCTGTCGGCGGGGTTGACCTTGCGCCAGGTCGGCAGGTTCGGCATGTCGTTGGGCAATTTGCCGGCGGCGGTGTTGATGGCGGCCTGCACTTCCTGGGCGGCGGTGTCGATGCTTTTATCGAGGCTGAATTGCAGGATCAGGTTGGTCGAGCCCAGGGCGCTGCTGGACGTCATTTGGGTGATGCCGGGAATGGCGCTGAATTGCACTTCCAGCGGCGTCGCCACCGACGACGCCATGGTTTCGGGGCTGGCCCCGGGCAACTGGGCGTTGACCTGGATGGTCGGGAATTCCGCCTCCGGCAACGGCGCGACGGGCAGGCGAGGAAAGGCGATTACCCCCAGCAGCACCAGGGCAAATGTCAGCAGCACCGTGGCGATGGGGTGGTCGATGCACCACGCCGAAACCGAGCCGCGGCCCTTCATGGTTGCGACTCCGCAGTCTTGGCCAGGGCGGGCGGATCACTGAGCACCTGGATGTGGCTGCCCGGCTTGAGCCGTGACTGGCCGTCGCTCACCAGTTGGTCGCCGGCGTTGACTCCCTTGATGATGTGCAGGTCGCTGTCCTGGTAAACCATCGTCACCGGCACGCTCTCGACCTTGTCGCCCTTGATCCGGTACACGAAGTGTTGCTCCAGGCCACGCTGGACCACGGTGGGCGGCACCACCAGGGCGTCCTTGTCGATGGCCGTCTGGATTTTCAGCGTCACCAGTTGCCCAGGCCACAGTCGTTGCGCGGCGTTGTTGAATTCGGCCTTGGCCCGCAGGGTTCCGGTGTTGGCGTTGATCTGGTTATCGATGAGGCTCAGGCGCCCCTCGCCGAGCAGTTCCCCGGTGGCGCCATCGGCACCGATGTAAGCCTTGACCAAGGCTTGTTCAGGGGCGGCGATCAACCGTTGCAAGGTCGGCAGCATTTGTTGGGGCAGGGAGAACTCCACCGCGATCGGGTCGATCTGGGTCACCGTGAACAGGCCTTCGGCATCGCTGGTGCGCAGGAAGTTGCCTTCGTCTACGTTGCGAATGCCGACGCGCCCGCTCACCGGGGAGCGGATCTGGGTGTAGGACAGTTGCACCTGTGCCGAGTCGATGGCCGCCTGGTTGCCCTGGGCGGTCGCCTTGAGCTGGTTGACCAGGGCCTGTTGCTGGTCATAGGTCTGCTTCGAGACGCCGTCATCGACGCTCAGCAACTTGTAGCGCTTGAGGTTGACCTGGGCCACCGCCAGCTGCGCCTGGCTCTCGCCGAGCTGGGCCCGGGCCTGGTCGAGGCTGGCGCGGATCGAGCGGTCGTCGATGGTCGCCAGCAGGTCACCCTTCTTGACCAGCTGCCCTTCCTTGACCAGAAGCCGGGTGAGGATGCCGTCGATCTGCGGCCGGATTACCACGCTGTGCAGCGACAGGACCGTGCCGATGCCGCTGGCAAAGCGCGGCACATCCTTTTGCACCACGCTGACGGCCCGTACCGGAACGGCGGCGGGGGCGCCGGGCTTGGCGGCCACGGGCTTGAGCGCATACCAGAGGACGAGGGCCGCCAGGGCGACCAACAGCATGACAAGCAGGACAGTTTTCTTCTGGGTGCGCATGGATATGAAGGGCCGGTTCGGGACGCAGGAGTTTGAGCTTTCTTATATAGCGTTGCGAGCCGGTCAGGAAGGTGACGGCTAACTGACAGGCGTGTCAGTTTTGTCCTGGATTGCTGTCGGATGAAGGGATGTTGGGTTTGCTGGCCCCATCGCGAGCAAGCTCGGCTCCCACAGTGGCTCTGTGTTGGATATCAGTTTCGTGCCCACTGAAGATTGAATGTGGGAGCGAGCCTGCTCGCGATGGCGGTGGTTCATGTTGGATGAAACTGGCCTGCGCGCCGGGATATCGGGCAGGTATACTGCCGCCTTTCGCGGCTTGCCTACCGAGCCCGGCATACTGAATTGTGGCGAGGGAGCTTGCTCCCGCTGGGCTGCGAAGCGGCCCCATCCCTGTGAGCGCTTCGCACTCAAGCGGGAGCAAGCTCCCTCGCCACGGGTTTGTTGTCCTACTCAAGTGAATAATTCAAATGACTTCCTCAATACCATCGCCCGCGGACGAACGCTCGCAAGGCGAACCGTCTGGCCAGACGGACAGCGATGTTTCCAGCAGCGAGGACGTGAAAGCGGCGATCCCCGCCTTCAAATTCCCATTCAAACCCGGTGAACTGGCTGCGGCCAAGGGCGCCGGCCAGCAGCCGTGGTACAAGAATGGCGCAAAGAATGGCCACACCAAGACCCCGGGCGCCGCGCCTCCCGGCACGCGCCGTTCAATGGGCAAGCGCTGAAGTCATCCTTCGAGCACGGGGGCACGACTTCAGTTCGCGACCCGTGTGCCTGCCAGGCTGCCGCTCAATTCATAAGCCGTCAGTTCAGCCTGGTGCGCCGCGAGGATTTCCGGCAACGAGCCGCGCAGGTATTCGACCCAGGTCTTGATCTTCGCGTCCAGGTATTGGCGCGACGGGTAGATGGCGTAGAGGTTCAGTTCCTGGGAGCGGTAGTTGGGCATGACCCGCACCAGCGTGCCGTTGCGCAAGCCTTCGATGGCGGCGTACACCGGCAGCACCCCCACGCCCATGCCACTGGTGATCGCGGTTTTCATCGCATCGGCGGAATTCACCAGGAACGGTGAGCTGTTGATGGTGACCATCTCTTGGCCTTCCGGGCCGTCGAACACCCATTTTTCCAGCGGGATGACCGGGCTGACCAGGCGCAGGCAGGCGTGGTTGAGCAGGTCGCTGGGTTTTTGCGGGCAGCCGCTGGCTTTCACGTAGGCGGGCGACGCGCAGACGATGCTGTAGGTGATTCCCAGGCGTTGGGAAACGAAGCCCGAATCCGGCAGTTCGCTGGCGAGCACGATGGAGACGTCGTAGCCCTCGTCGAGGATGTCCGGCACGCGGTTGGCCAGGGTCAGGTCGAAGGTCACGTCCGGATGAGTCTTGCGGTAGCGGGCGATGGCGTCGATCACGAAATGCTGGCCGATGCCGGTCATGGTGTGGACCTTCAACTGCCCGGCCGGCCGCGCATGGGCGTCGCTGGCCTCGGCTTCCGCTTCTTCGACATACGCCAGGATCTGCTCGCAACGCAGCAAGTAGCGTTTACCCGCCTCGGTCAACGCAATGCGTCGGGTGGTGCGGTTGAGCAGACGGGTTTGCAGGTGGGCTTCCAGGTTGGAAACCGCACGCGAGACGTTGGCTGTGGTGGTATCCAATTGCGCGGCGGCGGCGGTGAAACTGCCGGCTTCGGCCACACAGCTGAACGCGCGCATGTTTTGCAAGGTGTCCATGGAGGGCTCTCTTGGGAGGTGGCAAATTGTGACATGAAGTTACAGAGATGCGGGACCCGACTAATGGATTATCGCGTTAACGGTAACAAAGATTCGCAGAAAGGTCGGCTTATCGCCGGGGAGGGCGATGCCTAGAATTGCCGCCAATCCTGGGTCACTGACTCCTGTGGAAGCGAACTTTGTGGGAGCCGAGCTTGCTCGCGATGAACGATGACGCGGTCCTGTGGTTAAACCGTGTCGTCCCCATCGCGAGCAAGCTCGGCTCCCACAAAAGCTTGCTCCCACAGGTCTTGTGTCCACAGGCAAGCACTCTCATCCCATCGTTGTGCCCCTCTCAGGAATTTTGCGCCAGTGCCGCGTTGCATCAGCAGAGAGCTGAAGACTCTCAGTGTTTGGGTTCTGACATTAACCATCAGCGGTTGCATCGGCACAGGCGGCATTGCGCCACACGGCCAGGTAGTGCGGGCCAACCAACTGGCAACCGATGCCGCCATCCGCGAGGCCGCCCGCGATGCCCGCTGGCCCGCCGGCCAATGGTGGCAAGCCTACGGTGATCGGCAATTGGATCGCTGGATCGACCTGGCGGTGCAGGGCAGCCCGAGCCTGGCCATGGCCGCCGCCCGCGTGCGCCAGGCCAAGGCCATGGCCGGTGTTGCCGAGGCCGCCGAGTCGCTGCAGATCAATGGCCAGGCGACCCTCAAGCGCCATGACTGGCCTACCGATCAGTTCTACGGCCCGGGCGAGTTGGCCGACACCACGACCTGGGACAACAAGGCTTCCCTGGGCTTGAGCTACGCCCTGGACCTGTGGGGCCGTGAGCGTAATGCCAGTGAACGGGCGGTTGATCTGGCCCACGTAAGCGTCGCTGAAGCACGACAGGCGCAACTGGAGTTGCAGAACAACATCGTGCGCGCCTACATCCAGTTTTCACTGCACTATGCCCAGCGCGATATCGTCGCCGCGACGCTTCATCAACAACAGCAGATTCTCGCTCTGGCGCAAAAGCGTCTGGACGGCGGCATCGGTACCCAGTTTGAAGTCAGCCAGGCCCAGGCGCCCCTGCCCGAGACCCATCGCCAACTCGACGCCCTCGACGAAGCCATCGCCTTGAGCCGCAATCAGTTGGCGGCGCTGGCAGGCAAAGGGCCGGGCGCAGGCGCGCCGTTGCAACGCCCGACCCTGTCCCTTGGTGCGCCCTTGAAGCTGCCGTCGGCCTTGCCCGCCGAACTGCTTGGCCAGCGGCCGGATGTGGTGGCCGGGCGTTGGCAAGTGGCGGCCCAGGCCCGAGGCATCGATGTGGCCCGGGCCGGTTTTTATCCCAACGTCGATCTGGTGGGGAGCCTCGGCTACATGGCCACCGGTGGTGGGGCGCTGGAGTTCCTGACCGGCAAGAAACTCACCTACAACGTCGGGCCGGCGATCACCTTGCCGATCTTCGACGGCGGGCGCCTGCGTTCGCAGTTGGGCGAGGCGGCCGCCGGTTATGACATCGCCGTGGCGCACTACAACCAGACACTGGTGAACGCCCTCAAGGGCATTTCCGATCAGTTGATCCGCCGCCAGTCCCTGGACAAGCAACAGGTCTTCGCGGCTGAATCGGTGGCTGCGGCCCAGCGCACCTACGACATCGCAAGGGTGGCGTTC
This sequence comes from Pseudomonas sp. SWRI179, assembly GCF_014268705.1. NCBI lineage: Bacteria > Pseudomonadati > Pseudomonadota > Gammaproteobacteria > Pseudomonadales > Pseudomonadaceae > Pseudomonas > Pseudomonas sp. SWRI179. The sequence continues at coordinate 11,533 of NZ_JABWRA010000026.1, forward strand.
CAGCGCGGGCTCACCGACTACCTCAACGTGCTCAACGCTCAACGCCTGTTGTTCAAACAGCAACAGGTGCAACAGCAGGTGCAGGCGGCCCGGTTGAGTGCCCATGCCGATTTGGTGACGGCGCTGGGTGGCGGGCTTGAGGCCGGCAACGACAGTCCTGACTTGGGCCATACCCTGTGGCGAGGGAGCTTGCTCCCGCTGGGCTGCGCAGCAGCCCCTCCAATCGCGCCGCAAAGTGGGTGCTGCGCACCCAAGCGGGAGCAAGCTCCCTCGCCACAATGCTGAGTCGTCCTATTGTGATGTCTTTATTCGCCCCTGCCCGCTGGCTGTACCGCCTCGAATGGCGCCGTGGTTTCTTCGACTGGGCCCGCAGCGACGGGGTGACCTGGGTTTATATCTTCAAGGTCCTGTTGGCCGCGTTCCTGACCTTGTGGCTGGCGATGCGCCTGGAATTGCCACAACCACGCACGGCCATGATCACCGTGTTCATCGTCATGCAACCCCAGAGCGGGCAGGTGTTCGCCAAGAGTTTCTATCGTTTCCTCGGCACCCTGGCCGGCTCGGCGGTGATGGTGGCGCTGATCGCCTTGTTTGCCCAGAACACTGAGCCATTCCTCGTTTGCCTGGCGATCTGGGTCGGCCTTTGTTCGGCGGGAGCGGCGCGTTACCGCAACTTCCGCGCCTATGGTTTCGTGCTGGCCGGTTATACCGCGGCGATGATCGGCCTGCCGGCCCTGGCCCATCCAGAAGGTGCATTCATGGCGGCGGTCTGGCGGGTGCTGGAAATTTCCCTGGGGATTCTTTGCGCCACCCTGGTCAGTGCCGCGATCCTGCCGCAAACCGCCAGTGCCGCCATGCGCAATGCCTTGTACCAGCGCTTCGGGGTGTTTGCCCTGTTTGTCACCGACGGCCTGCGTGGACGCAGCCAGCGAGAGGCGTTCGAGGCGCGCAACGTGAGCTTCATTGCCGAGGCCGTGGGCCTGGAAAGCCTGCGCAGTGTGACTGTGTTCGAAGACCCGCACATGCGCCGGCGCAACGGTCGGCTCAGTCGCTTGAACAGCGAGTTCATGGGTATCACCACTCGCTTCAACGCCTTGCACCAGTTGCTTGAGCGCTTGCGCAGCAGCGCGGCGGGTCATGTCGTCAATGCCATCAAGCCTGGTTTGCAAACCCTGGCCGAACGGTTGGACGGTTTCAGTAGCCGGGCCCTGACCGACGCCGATGCGGCCCGTCTGTCGGCGACGCTGGCCGAGTACAAGGCCGATTTGCCGGCCCAGGTGCGGCGGCTGCGGACGGTTTTCCAGGACACCGCGCCGAGCGACGGGCAACTACTGGATTTCCACACCGCCTATGAACTGCTGTATCGCTTCGTCGACGACCTGCATGGCTACGCTCAGACCCACGCGTCCCTGGCCGAGCATCGCCATGACCGTGAACGCTGGGACGAGCCGTTCGTGCCGCAGACCAACTGGCTGGCCGCCACGGCGTCGGGGGTTCGCGCTGCTTCCATCCTGTTGTTGCTGGGCAGCTACTGGGTCGCCACCGCCTGGCCGAGCGGCGCAACCATGACGATGATCGCCGCCGCCACCGTGGGCTTGTCGGCCGCGACGCCGAACCCCAAGCGCATGGCCTTCCAGATGGCCTGCGGCACGTTGGCCGGGGCGTTGATCGGCTTCGTCGAAATGTTCTTCGTCTTCCCGTTGATCGATGGTTTCCCATTGCTCTGCGTGATGCTGGCACCGGTGATCATGCTGGGCTCGTTCCTCAGTTCGCGTCCCCAATACGCCGGGGTCGGGCTGGGGCTACTGATCTTTTTCTGCACCGGCTCGGTGCCGGACAACCTGACGGTCTACAACCCCTACGCCTTCATCAACGATTACATCGCGATGATCCTCGGCATGCTGGTGTGCGCCGCGGCCGGGGCGATTATTCTGCCGCCCAACAGCCGCTGGCTATGGCGCCGGCTGGAACAGGACCTGCGCGAGCAAGTGGTGTTTGCCATCAGTGGCAAGCTCAAGGGCCTGGCCTCGGGTTTCGAAAGCCGTAGCCGCGACTTGCTGCATCAGGCCTACGGGCTGGCGGCGGGGCAACCTGGGGTGCAACGGGACTTGCTGCGCTGGATGTTCGTGGTGCTGGAAGTCGGCCACGCGATCATCGAGCTGCGCAAGGAACAGGCGATTTTACCGGTGCATCCGGCGTATGCCGAAAGCCAACCGTGGCGCCAGGCGATCCGGGTGATGGGGCGGGCGCTGGTGCGGCTGTTCCGCCAACCGAACCCGAGCAATCTGGAGCGTGCCCTGGTGGCGGTGGACCACGCCATTGGCCGTGTGCAGGCCACCGACGAACCCTTCGCCCCGCATTTCGACACCTCGGCCCTGCGCCGGGTGAAAAGCTACCTGCATTTCATCCGCACCTCGTTGCTCGACCCGCAATCGCCTTTGGCCGGCTATGTCATACCGCCTGCCATGCCGCAGGCCACAGCGCTTCCCCAGGAACCTGAACATGCCCCGTGAAATCGCCTTCCATGGTGTGTACATGCCCACCATGACCTTGATGTTTTTCATCGCCGCCGCCCTGGCCTGGGCCTTGGACCGATTCCTGTCGGGGCTGGATTGGTACCGCTTCTTCTGGCACCCGGCGTTGCTACGCCTGAGTCTGTTTACCTGTCTGTTCGGCGCACTGGCGCTGACGGTCTACCGTTGAGATCAATGCGATGAAAAAGTTTTTCAGCCTGCTGGCGACGCTGTTGGTACTGGCCTTGGCGTTGTGGATCGGCCGTACGCTGTGGGTCCATTACATGAATACGCCCTGGACCCGCGATGGCCGGGTGCGAGCCGACATCATCAACGTGGCCGCCGATGTCAGCGGCGAGGTGGTCGAGGTGCCGGTGGGCGACAACCAGTGGGTGAAAAAGGGTGATCTGCTGATGCGCATCGACCCCGAGCATTACCGCATCGCGGTGAAGCAGGCGCGCTCCCTGGTGGCGTCGCGCAAGGCCACCTGGGAAATGCGCAAGGTCAACGCCCATCGGCGTGCCGACCTGGACAGCCTGGTGATCTCCCGGGAAAACCGCGACGACGCCAGCAACATCGCCGACTCGGCCCTGGCCGATTACCAGCAGGCCCAGGCGCAATTGGAAGCCGCCGAATTGAACCTGTCCCGTACCGAGGTTCGCGCAGCGGTGGACGGCTACGTCACCAACCTCAACGTCCACCGTGGCGACTATGCGCGCATCGGCGAGGCGAAGATGGCCGTGGTGGACATGCATTCTTTCTGGGTCTATGGCTTCTTCGAAGAGACCAAGTTGCCCAAGGTGCGGGTCGGCGATTCGGCGCAGTTACAGTTGATGAGCGGTGAGGTGCTCAAGGGGCATGTGGACAGCATCTCCCGTGGTATCTACGACCGCGACAACCCCGAAAGCCGCGAGCTGATCGCCGATGTCAACCCGACCTTCAACTGGGTGCGCCTGGCCCAGCGGGTGCCGGTGCGTATTCATCTCGACGAAGTGCCCGACGGGGTGCTGCTGGCGGCGGGGATGACTTGCACGGTGGTGCTAGAACCCCATGACAAGCGCTGAGATCACTGGCTTGCTTGTGGATGATGTTGAGTTTGTTGCACACCAAAAAACCTGTGGGAGCGAGCCTGCTCGCGATAGCGGTGGTCCAGCTTGAACTGATGTTGGCTATGCCGGCGCCTTCGCGGGCAAGCCCGCTCCCACATTCGATCTTCGCTGGGCCTGAATGTTGTGTTCACCCCAGGTCCCTGTGGGAGCCTGCTCGCGATAGCGGTGGTCCAGCTTGAACTGATGTTGGCTGTGCCGGCGCCTTCGCGGGCAAGCCCGCACTTTTTCCGGTTGCACCCGGAACTCTCGTTCACCCGTGGCGAGGGAGCTTGCTCCCGCTGGGTGGCGAAGCCACCCCAAAACAGGCATTGCGGTGCGACGGATTAACCGTGCAAGCCGGGTTACGACTGCTGCGCAGCCGAGCGGGAGCAAGCTCCCTCGTCACAACAGCCAAAAAGCCAGGTTTGCGATGATTACAGCGATTTGCCCAACCCAAACCGCTTCATCAACCCCTTCTCCAGCAGCCCTTTTGGCAACAAACCGGCCATCATGGGCAATGCCCGGCTGCCATTGCCCAGTCGCAGCAGGCGGGGCGGCTTGGGTTGTTGTACGGCCTTGAGCAGCGCGGCGGCGAATTCGTGGGCCGGGGTCGGGTTGTCCTGGGAGGCCTTGGCCCGGGCGCGGATGCCCTCGCGCAGGGGCCACCAGGGCGATTGTTCGCTGATCAATTGTTCGGCTTCGTGGCCGGCATTCTTGGCGAAGCTGGAGGCGATCGCGCCAGGCTGGACTTCCATCACGCGGATGCCGAACGGCGCCAGTTCCATGCGCAAGGCATCGCTCAAGGCATGCACCGCCGCTTTCGAGGCGCAGTAGGCGCCGGCAAACGGCGTGACCAACACCCCGGACACGCTGCCGATGTTCACCACCAGCCCCCGGGCCCGACGCAATACCGAAAACAGCGCCCGGGTGACCCCGACGATGGCGAACACGTTGGTTTCGAACTGACGTTGCATGGCCGGCACGCCGCCATCCAGTAGCGGGCCCATGGCGCCGTAGCCGGCATTGTTGACCAGCACATCCAGGCCACCCCGCTGCTGGTTGATCCGTTCGCTCAACAGCTCCAGCGCCTGGCCATCGTTGACGTCCAGTTGCACGGCGGTGAACCCGGCCGTGGCGAGCGTCGCCACGTCCTCAGCCTTGCGCGCCGTGGCCCAGACCTGATAACCCGCGGCCTTGAAGGCGTCGGCGAGGGCGCGGCCAATGCCGCTGGAACATCCGGTGATCAACGCAACAGGCATGGCGCGTTCCTTGTGCAAAAAGTGGGGGAGGCAATCAGTTGGAGAAGCTGCCGTGCAAGCGCTCGGCGCGAAACTCCAGGGTTTGCGGGCGATAACCCGGACGCAGGGGCGGCAGGGGCAGGCAATCCTGCCAGTCGGCGCCGGCCTGCAATTCGCCAGGGCCACGGTAGCGTGGTGCGTCGTAGGGGCTGTCGGCCAGGTTGATGGTGTCGCCAGGTGCATAGGCCGCGACCCGCCAGCGCAGTTCCAGCAGCGGCACGTCGTTGTTGTTCTTCAGGGTCAGAGACAGCGGCCGGTCGGCGGGGCACTGTCCGGGGGCATAGCTGATGCGCAATTCCAGGCGCTCCAGTTGCCGGGTCTCGCGACTTTCCTGCCAGAGCACCCACACGGCGACCAGTCCCAGCCCGATGAACGCCGCGAGGGAGACCGGCAAGGCCTTGGCCGGGTAGCGCAACAGCAGGATGAGCCAGGTGATGACCAGCAAGACGCCGATAAGCATGGTGGAAGCCTCCGTTACCGTAGGCACATCCTACCGAAGGGCGCGGGCAATGTTGAAGCAATGATGCCCGGCCATGACTTACTTGCAAAAAAAAAGCCCCCACCCAACCCACTGCGGATAGGGGACGCAATGGGCTGGATGGGGGCTTCTTGTACGGCTGATCGTTGCTGCGGGTTACTGTGCGATGGTCTTCACCGACACGCCACGTTCGATCGGGGTGGAGCGACCGTAGATATCCTCGAAACGCTCGATGTCGTCTTCGCCCAGGTAGCTGCCGGACTGCACTTCGATGATTTCCAGCGGGATCTTGCCCGGGTTGCGCAGGCGGTGCACCGACGCGATCGGGATGTAGGTCGACTGGTTTTCGCAAAGCAGGAACACGTTCTCGTCGCAGGTCACCTCAGCGGTGCCACTGACCACGATCCAGTGTTCGGCGCGGTGGTGGTGCATCTGCAGCGACAGGCACGCACCCGGCTTGACCGAGATGTGCTTGACCTGGAAGCGCCCGCCCATGTCCACCGAGTCATAGGAACCCCACGGACGATAGACTTCGCAGTGGTTCTGGGTCTCGGTACGGCCCTGTGCGTTGAGGGTGTTGACCATCTGTTTCACGCCTTGGACCTTGTCCTTGTGGGCGATCATCATGGCGTCCTTGGTTTCGACCACCACGATGTTTTCCAGGCCGATCACCGACACCAGCTTGCCGTTGCCGTGGATCATGCAGTTGCGGCTGTCCTGGACGACGACGTCGCCCTTGGTGACGTTGCCATTGGCGTCTTTCTCGTTGACTTCCCACAGCGACGCCCAGCAGCCGACATCGCTCCAGCCGGCCGACAGCGGTACGACGCAGGCACGCTGGGTCTTTTCCATCACGGCGTAGTCGATGGAGTTGTCCGGGCAGCAGGCGAAGGTGGCTTCGTCGAAGGTGATGGTGTCGGCGGTCTGCTCACTGCGCTCCAGGGTCAGCAGGCAGGTGTCGTAGATGTCCGGATCGTGCTTTTTCAGCTCTTCGAGGAAGCGGCTGGCGCGGAACAGGAACATGCCGCTGTTCCAGAAATAACCGCCGGCCTCGACGAACTCGGTGGCACGCTTGACGTCGGGTTTTTCGACGAAGTGCGAGACGCGGCTCACGCCCTCGGGCAGCAGCGCATCGTTGGTCGACTTGATGTAGCCGTAGCCGGTTTCCGGTTTGGTGGCCGGTACGCCGAACAGCACCATTTCGCCACGCTCGGCGGCCACGGTGGCCAGTGCCAGGGCGCGTTGCAGGGCTTTCTGGTCGTCGATCACATGGTCGGCCGGCAGCACCAACATCAGCTCGTCGCGGCCTTCGTTGACCAGCATCATCGCGGTCAGCGCCACGGCCGGAGCGGTGTTGCGGCCGAACGGTTCCATCAGGATGCGCTGGGTTTCGAGCTTACGGGCGCTCAGTTGCTCGTTGACGATGAAACGGTGGTCTTTGTTGCAGACCACGATCGGCGTGTCCATGCCTTCGAACACCAGGCGCTCGAGGGTCTGCTGGAACAGGGTGTGTTCACCGGTCAAGGCCAGGAACTGTTTAGGGAATTGCTTGCGCGAAAGCGGCCAAAGACGTGAGCCACTACCACCTGACAAGATCACCGGAATCATGTTTGTTACTCCTTGAAGCGAAATGGTTGTTAGAGCTACTGCGTTCTGTCGTTTCACTCTCTTGTTGTTGTTCCGTACCCGATTGACACCCCGATTCAGGGTGGGAGCGGGCTTGCTCGCGAAAGCGGTGGTTCAGCCAACATCAATGTTGAATGTGAGACCGTATTCGCGAGCAAGCCCGCTCCCACAGGGGTACAGCGTCAATCAGGTGAATTCATCAGCGGGTCGACACTGGGCGTTTCACCCACACTGGCGACAGGCTGCTGCCTGAACCGGTGACGTACAGCACGGCCGCTTCGCCGCGCTCCAGGGCCACGGGCTTGACGTCGCCGACTTTCTTGTCGCCTTCGAACAGGGCCAGGGACACTTTCACTGGGTTGATTTCACGTTCGCCACGGCCCTTGGCGGCCACGTTCGGCACCACTTCGGTCTTGCCGTCGGCGGTCTTGAGGGTCAGTGCCTTGTCGCTGAGGTTCTGTACGCGGACCAGGGACTTCTGTTTGTTCTTGAACGGTGGCTCTTCGATCAGTTGCGGCTGGCCGGTGGCGTTGTTGACCAGGGTGTAATAGTGATCGGAGGCCAGTTTCACCGGCACGGACTGGCTGCCGACCTTGGCGCTGTAGTCGCCACCGGGCATGAAGCTGAAGTCGCTGCTGGCCAGGGGAGCTACGTCGCTGATGTTGGTGCTGCCGACGGTGGCGCTGACTTCGGCGTTGCTGGCGTTGTACACCCGCACGAAGCTCGAGCCTTTTGGCGCGACCGGACCGTAGAGGGCCGAGTCACCGGCGAAGGCCGAGAAGGAAAGGGCGCTCATGCTGGCGACCAGGGCAACAGCCTTGAAGGAGCGAGCAGCGAGACGGCGAGGAGTAGTGTTGAAAGTCATGGTGGACCTCTCTTTCAGTTTTGCGCCCGGTCGGGCGTCTCGGATTGTGTGTTAGCAGCTACGTTCTGTTGGCGGGCGCCGGCCTGCTTGAGCTCGGCGACCCACTGCGGATCGGCGTCGCCGATCTCGTTGTTCACGGGCAGATAACGTTCAGGGAACTCCCAGATCAGCACCTGTGGCGGGCTGTTCTTGAAGGCATCGCTCTTGAGGTAGCTGAGCATCGGCAGAATCGGCCCATGGCCGTCTTCGGCGTAGTTGACGACGTCGCTGTGCAGGGCTTGCTTGAGCGCACCGACGAAATTCCAGTTGGGGTTGGCGCTGTAGCTGGTGCCGATCAGGGCCACGGGCACCTGGGCATCGGCGAACAGTGCGTCATCGCTGGCCGGCTGGTCGTCGGCTTCGCGGGTGTTGCGCTTGACGAGCGGCTCCTGGGCCGGCATCAGGTTTTCGAACAGCGGGTCCAGCGGCAGGAACTGACGCAGGTCGCCTTTATGAATGACTTTTTCTGCCGGCTCAGTGACGAAACGCTGTGGTTCGCCATTGAGTGGTGTGCGTTCGGCAATGGCTTTGGCCAGATGTTCCGCAGCAATTTGCGCGCCTTCCGGTGTCCAGTGGGTGTCGGTGCGCAGGAACACTTGCTGGCCGCTTTGCTTGGCCTGCTGCAGCGGGGCGAGCAGGTCAGGGGCGACGATCTTGTCCGCTGCCACGCGGGCATGGAAGTCCTGGTACAGGTTGGCGTGAATGCTCGAAGGCTTCACTTCACCCAGGTGCTCGGGGTACAGCCGCGCCTTGGCCGGCACGATCGCCATGACGAGGGTGATGCCTTGCTCCTTGAGCTTCTGGCGCACGCCTTCGATCAGCGCGTAGTTGCCTTGCAGGTTCTGGTCTTCGTTGACGATCGGGTTGAACTCTTCGTCGCTGTACAGCCACTGGTCGCGGCCCAGGACCACGCCTTTGCGGCCCTCGTTGAACAGCTTGTAGTCCAGCGCGGCCCAGATGTTGGTGCCCAGGCGCTTGATCGGAAACTCTTCGTCGTAGTGCGTTTCCACGGCCTTGGCCCAGCGCCCGTTGAGCACGGTCGCGTCGGGGTTGGTGCTGAAGCCGAAGAAGCTGCGCATCGACCACAGGCCCAGCGCTGTCAAAATCAGCATGAACAGTGCGATGTAAAAGATGCGTAATGAGCGGGTCATGTTCAGATCCCTCAGAACTGGAAGTAAAGGAACGGCGAGAAGCTTTGCGCCGAGAGTTTGAGAATCGAGGCAATGAACAGCAGCAGCACCAGGGCGCGCATCACGTAGCGTGACCAGTCCACGGTCCAGTAGGCCGGTTGCACTTGGGCCTCGACGCCGACGGTGTAGCCCGGCTCGTGGATCGCCGCTGGGTTGTCACCCGGCACGGCCTTGATCATTCCCGGTTGCGCGGTGGCCGGGCCGTTGGCTTCGGTATTGACCTCAGGCTTGGTCTTGACCGGTGGACGGTTGGTGTAGAAGTCCCGCAGGCCGAAGAAGGCGAGGGTGGCGTAGGCCACCACCAGCGTGGCGATCTGCAGGCCGGTGAGGTTGGCGCGGGTCAGTTCCGACAGCGACCAGTCGCCGAAGCTGAACATCGCGCTGTACATGCGACCGGCCACGTGCAGGTTTTCGGCGCGGAAGATCACCCAGCCCATCACCACCAGCAGGAAGGTCAGCGCCCAACGAATCGGGTTGATGCTGCGTGGGTTGGTGTCGATGCCTACCGCTTTTTCGATGGCCAGCCACATGCCGTGCCAGGCACCCCAGATCACGTAGGTGATGTTCGCGCCGTGCCACAGACCACCGAGCAGCATGGTCAGGAACAGGTTGCGATAGGTCATCAGCGTGCCTTTGCGGTTACCGCCCAGGGTGATGTAGAGGTAGTCGCGCAACCAGGTCGACAGGCTGATGTGCCAGCGGCGCCAGAACTCGGTGATCGACTGGCTGATGTAGGGCTGCTTGAAGTTTTCCATGAAACGGAAACCCATCATCAGGCCCAGGCCGATGGCCATGTCGCTGTAGCCGGAGAAGTCGAAGTACAGCTGTGCGGTGTAGGCCAGGGCGCCGAGCCAGGCATCGCCCGTGGTCGGGTTCTGCAAGGCGAAGCAATGGTCGGCCACCACCGCCAGGGTGTCGGCGATGAACACTTTCTTGATGAAGCCCTGCATGAAGCGGGTGCAGCCTTCGGAGAACTTGTCCAGCGTGTGGGTGCGGTTGTTGAACTGGTCGGCCAGGTCGCGGAAACGCAACACGGGGCCGGCGATCAGGTGCGGGAAGATCGCCACGAATGCCGCGAAGTCGATCAGGTTGCGAGTCGCCGGTGTGTCACCGCGATAGACGTCGATGATGTAGCTGATGGACTCGAAGATGTAGAACGAGATCCCGATCGGCAACAGCACGTGGGTCAGGATGAACGGGTTCAGACCAAAGCCGGTGATGATCGCATTGAGGCTGTCCACGCCGAAGTTGGCGTATTTGAAATAGCCCAGGATGGCCAAGTCCACGCCCACGCCGAGCAACAGCCAGCGCTGGGCCGGTTTGGTGCGCACGCCGGCGGCGCCGACTTTCAGGCCGATCCAGTAGTTCCACAGGGTCACGCCGGCGAACAGCGCGAGGAAGTCCACGCGCCACCAGGCATAGAACACGTAGCTGGCGATCAGCAGCAGCAGGTTGCGATAGCGTTGCCCGCTCAAGTAGTACAAGCCGAGAAAGATCGGCAGGAACAGGAACAGGAACACGTTGGATGAAAATACCATCCCGATCTCTCCATGTTGAATCAACAGTCAAGGGCCAGAGCCCCCCCAAACCCCCCCATGAAAACCGGGGGGCGTATACAGTTCATGTCTGACACTGCCCCTGTGGGAGCGGGCTTGCTCGCGAAGGCGGTGTATCAGTCGACATCATTGTTGGATGTCAGACCGATTCGCGAGCAAGCCCGCTCCCACAATGGGTTTGCCGCCAGGCAAGGGGTACGGTGTCAGCTCCCTTTCTCGCCTTTCTCCCGCGAAGGGTCATACACCCGGGTCAAGTCCCCGCCGAGGCGGAAGGTCTTGAACGGTTGCATTTCGTGCTTACGTTCCAGCACGTCCTCCGAGCAGGTGTAGAGGCTGCAGAACGGTTCGAGCCAGGCGAATTTCGAATCGACCTTCAGGTCCTTCATGTCCTGCTCTTCGCCGTTCTTCTCTTCGAAGATGTCCGGGTCTTTCACCCCGGCCAGCACCCGGTCGCCCAGGCGCTTGAGCGCACCGTTGTTTTCCTGGCGCAGGTCGACGCCGTTGACCTGGGCGAAACTGGCGATCATCGCCAATGGCGGCAGGGCGTAGTTGTGGTAGGACAGGGCCCGTTGCTTGCGCTTGAGTTCGTTGGGCAAATAGCCTTCGGCGTCGACTTGATTGACGCCGACCTTGTATTCCTTGACGGCCCAATCGAACAGGTCGCGGCGGTTGGTTGCCACGGAGGTGGCCATCACCGACCAGGCAGCCCAGTAGGAATGGTTGTTGATCTTGTCCAGCGGCAGGTTGTCCCAATCGCTGACCACCTGGTCGGCCATCCGACTGAACCAGCCTTCGATCAATTGCGCCTGCTCCGGGTGATTGGCCAGCGGACGGGACTCGGAGAACTTCAGGCGCACATAGGCCGAAGCCATGCTGCCCAACGCCCATTTGCGCATGGACTTGCCGGTGTGGTTGAAGTCCTTGGACATCAACGCATCGGCCTGGGCCCAGGCGGTCAGCCAGTTCAGCGTGCATTCCAGTTGCTCGGGGCGGCCGTCACGCATGAACTGCATCACTTGCTTGCTGACGCCACGCTCGATCTTGGTGATGTCGGCGGTGCTGTCGCGGAAGGCTTTTTCCGATTGCACGTTCAGCGTTGCGCGGGCCTTGTCGGAGCCCTCGTACTTGCTGCGAAATTGCAGGGAACCGGTGTAGGGCGTCGGCGTGGCGTCGCAACCTTTGGCCGCTTCGCCGGCCTTGACCTTCTCGATCGGTGCGAAGTAACCCTGTGGCGGGCGCAGCGGGGCCGCCGCCTGCGTGGCCCCGGCGAACATCGCCAGGGTCAGCAGGGAGGGCGCCAGCAGCGTTTTCAACGTTCGGGTGCGCGTGGTACTGGTCATGAGACGAGACCTCATTGTCCGATTTGAGCCGTTTGTTGCCCGGCTTGCGGAGATGCGTTGCGTTTGCAGACTTTCGCTTCCACTTGCAGTGGCTCCTTGCCGGCTTCAGGACCCTGGACCTCTAGAGCCAAGAGGTTCTGGGAGGCCCAGTCCTCGTCGGTACGCAATTGGAAGGCGAAACGTCCGTCGGTGTCGGAGGTATTCGGTTTTTCGATCTTGATGTCCTCGTGGCGCCCATTCATGTACCAGAGGGTGGCTTGCAAGGTTTTCACCGAGGTGTCGGCGAAGCGGATGTCGACCTGGTGGCTGCCGTTACGCAGATCCATGTTCTGGCTGTTGACCATCAATTCGTTCTTGCCCGGCTTGAGCTTGGCCTTGCTGCTCATGAGCGCCGGCTTGCCTTCGCAACCGTTGTTGTCCAGCAGCGCCATCATCTGGCGGTAGATGGTTTCCTGGTCCAGGCGATACAGCGGCGAGAATTCCCAGATGAGAATCTTCGGTGGATTCTTCTGGAATTCTTCACTGCCCAGGTACTGGATCATCGCGCCTTCGAAACCACCGCCAGGGAAGGCGACGTTGAGGATGTCGGCGCCGATGGCTTCTTCCAGGAAACCGGCAAAGTTGTAGTTCTTGCCGCTGTGACTGGTGCCCACGAGGGTGATCTGCGGGTTGCCGGAATCGCCGAACAGGTCGCCGTCGCCGGCCTCGCCCTTGGGTTCGGTGGTGAACTGGTCCATGTATTGGATCGCGTAGCTGGTGCCGCACAGCTGCCCGGCCATGTTGTGCAGGGTGCCGGTCTTGCCCATGCGACCGGACTTCTTGGTCTCGAACTCACGCTTGGGGATGTCGGCGAAGGCCGGGATCTGCTTGACCTTCTCGGCCACGACCTTGGCGGTGCGCTGGGCGCCGTATGGGGTCCAGTGCTGGTCGCCACGGAAATAGAAATCGTGGGCCGGCAGGGTTTCGGGCAGGTTTTCGTTGGTCAGCGGCGACAGGTCCGGCACCACATAACCCATCTGGGCGAAACGGCCGAGCATGGATTTGTAGTTGGCCAGGGCTTTCTCATAGTCGAAAGCGGCTTTTTCCTGCGGGTTGAGCTTGTTGCGGTTCACCAGGCCCCGGGTCGGCTGGTAGACGAGCACCAGCTCGACGCCTTTGGCCTTGAACGCATCGTGCAACTGCTGCAGGCGCTTGTAGCCGGCCGGCGAGGTGTTGAATTCGGTGCGCAGGTCTTCCTGGGTCCGGAACAGCCAATCGCCCTGGGCTTGTACCAGCGTGGTGAAGTTCTGCTGGTAGCGCGTGGTGTAGTTCTTCGCGTCATGGGCCGCCGGGCACAGGTTGCAGCACGGTTCGGCGGTGAAGCTCGGTGCCTTGACTTCATCGGCGCGCGCGCCACTTGCAGCGGCGAGAATGCCGGCAGTCAGGGCGGACAGGCCCAAAAGTTTGATCATCTGTGGGTTCATAAAGGTCATCCTCAGTCCCGCATTTCGGTCTGGCGTTCGACAGGGTCGATCAGCACGGCTTTCTGCTGGCGCACCAACAGGTCGAGAATTTCATCCTGGCGCTCGCCAAGGATCCCCGTGAAGCTGATGCCGCTGGATTTGGTCGGCGCGAGCATGGACACGCGGTACAGCTCAACGCTCAAGGGCGAGTCAATGGACAATGGGCCGCTGCCATTGGCGGCGAGTTCGCCACCCACCACGATCAACGACACTTCGGTATCGAACGGGTCGAGCTTGATGTCCCGGTCGGTGTCCGACAGGTCTTTGATGTGGCCGTAGAGACCGGTCAGGCCGTTGGCCATGGACACGTTTTCGTAGAGGCGGATGTTCACGCTGTTACGAATCCGGATGCCGTGGCGGCGGTTGCTGATCACTTTGTTGCCCCACAGCAGGTTGTCACCACTCTCGTACAGCGTGATGCCGTCGGTGTGGTTCTTGTAGATCTCGTTGTAGGCGATCAGGTTGTTCACACTGTTACGGTCGATCACCAGGCCCGAGAGTTTGTTGTCATAGCTGCGGTTGTTGAAAATGAAACTGTCGTTGACCTCACGGGAAATAATGATCCCGTGCTTTTTCTTGGTCCCGTAGACGGTGTTGTCGGCAATGATCAGCCGATGGGAACGGTCGTGGGGGTCGATGCCGTAGACGATGTTGTCCTTGTAGGTATTGCCCTTGACCACGAAGTCGTTGGTTTCGTAGCAGTAGAAGCCGTACCACATGTCCGAGAACTCGGAACCGATGATCCAACCGGTCGGTTCCGGGCGCTTGAGGACCTTGGCCATGTTCGGCGTGTACTGGGAAATACTCACCCCGTACGACTTACTGTTGGCGTAGCCGAAACTGGCCATCTTGCTGTTGACGATGTAGGTCTCGGTGCCGCCCCAGGACAGCAGGAACGGACGGAATTCATTGGGTGAGCGGAACGTGGCAGGGCCGTTTTCCTTTTCGCGCCAGCCGGTGACCTTGGTGTCGCGGATGAACATCCGGCCATCGTTGATCAGGAACGCGCCGCCCTCCTGGGACAGGCGCAATTCCTGGGTTTGCTTGTCGATCTCAAGGATGCCTTTCTGGCCGACCACAATCGGAATCCTGGCCAGGAATACGCCTGGCGAGGTTTCGCTGAGGTACTGCTTGGGCACCTTCTTGACCAGGTCCTTGAGGTTCATGTAGCCATCGTCGATGAAGATGGCCTGTGGGATGCCGCGCTGGCGCACCACCCACTCGGCCATCTTGTTGTCGCCGCCGATGAAGTCTTTCAAGGCGTTTTCCTGCATCATCCGGCGCACGCTGATCTTGCCGGGCTTGCTGCGCACGATCTTGGCCGCGACCGCTTCGGGCGTATAGCCTTTGAGGTCGGGCAGGGTCGGCGCGGCCAGCTCCAGCGGTGCGGTCGGCGCGCTGCTGACGGTGTAGGTCTTGGCTTGTTGCAGTTCCTTGGCCACGTTGCCCGGCTTGACCACCGGTTCAACGTTGGCGAACGCCGGCGAGCCGGCCAGCAGCATCGCTGCGACCAACAGGCTGATCGAACCTTTCATCGCCTGGCTGTTCCTGAGGTAGCGGTTCATATCGGGCACTCCCATGGCCATTCGCATCAGAAGCGCCAGATCACGTCGACAAAGGCGCGATGCATGTACGAATCGACCTCTTTGCCGTAGGCGTCGCCTGGCTTGAACACGCCGCCACGAAAGCGCACCAGCGCCGACGGCTCATCAATGGACTGACTCAGCGCGGCCGGCAGCAGGCCTTGCTTGAAGTACTTGGTGACGACGAGGTCGACTTCCTGGCCCAGGTCCTTGTCGCCATCACGCAGCGGCAGGGTCGAGGTGGACAGGATCGCGCCGGTCACGTCGTCGGTGTTGTTTTCCACGGCGTTGATGCCGTTGCTGCCTACCGGCTTGTTGCCGTCCACGCGCCAGAACTTGTGGTACACAAGGCTTGCGTCGTATTCGTCACGCAGTTGCCAGGAACCGAACAGGCTGGCGCTCTGGGTGTTGGCCATTTCGCCGCGGAACGCTTCGCCGAAACGGTGCACGCGCGAGCGGGTGCCGGTGAAGTTCGAGCGGTTGCTCTGCAGGCCGTTCTGCTCGTAGTCCTCGCTGGCGCGGGCATAGGCCGCACCGACTTGCCATTGCGGGTCCAGACGCAGACGGATACCCAGGTCAGTGGCCCAGCCGTCGACATCATCGCTGTGCTTGGCTTCTGTTGGGCGCGTGCCGTCGGCGTTGAGCGGGTTGACGGTGTCGCGGTCGCCGGTCATGCCGGTGAGGCTCGCCCAGTAGTTGACGGTGTTGGTGTTGCGCCAGTTGTAGGCGTCGCTGTTGGCTTCCAGGCCCAGCCAGGTCAAGTCACCGTTCTCGGTCTTGTCCAGGGTGTCGGTGGCTTCGCCCGGGGTCGGGTAATCGAGGCTGCCGCTGTCATGGGAGTGGTGGGCACGGATCCCGGCCCACTGGCCTGGCATCCACTGGTAGCCCACGTCGCCGTAGACGTGCATGCGGTCCTTGTCCTTGGGGGACAGTTCCTTGAGGTCGGTGCGGTATTCGCTGAACCGTTCGGCCACGCCGAGGTTGGCCCGCAGCAAGGTGGTGTCGAAGGTCCAGTTCAGGGCTTCGATGTTGGTGTCGCGCCATTGGCCGTCGTCGTTGCGCAGGCGCTGGCGACCGAACTTCAACTGCTCGCCCGGGTAAGGGGTCAGGCCACGGTAACCGATCCAGAACTCGCGCATGGCCAGGTAGCTTTTCTTGGCTTCGCGATCACCGCTGTCGGTTTGCTGGGTGCTGCCATCGGACTGCTGCAGGGTGTCGGTCTCGATGATGTCGCTGGACGTCACGGCCTGGGCCATGGCGTAGGCGCTCCAGGCGCCGCTTTCGCTTTCGCCGTAGACCCATGGACGCAAGTCCAGGCCGACACCGTTGACGTCGCCACCGCTCTGGGTGCCGAGGTCACGGTCGTCTTCGGACTGGCCGGTGATCTTCACTTCCAGGCCGAAGTTCTTGGTGTCAGTCAGGGCCGCCAGGGTCGGGCTGGACCACAACAGGGCAAACGACAGGCCAATACCAGCCTGTACAAAAGGATTGAGCTTCAAAAGCTTCATAGAGGTTCCTCGCCGTCATCTTCTTTTAGGGCTTGCAGTTCAAGCGTATCGGGGCTCATTGCGCCGCGAATGGCCTGCTCTTGTTGTAGCAGGCGTTGCGCTTGTGCAAGTTGTTCCGGCGGTAATTGTGCTTCGAGGGTTTGGGCAAGCTCGGTGGCTTGCGGGGTGTTCTGCGCCTTGGCCAACTGGCTGAACACATACGCGTTGACCGGGTTGGGCTTGGTGCCCTTGCCCTGGGAGAACAGCTGGGCAATGGCGTAGTCGGCGCTGTTCTGGCCGTTGCGGGCGGCCTTGAGCAGGTGGTCCAGGGCTTTTTGCGAGTACACCTGGCCCAGGTAACCGCGGCGATAAATCTGGCCGAGGTAATAGTCGGCGGCCACTTCACGGCCCACGGCTTTCTGGAAATGCGCCTCGGCGACCTTGGCATCGGCCGGGACCCACTTGCCTTCGTAGTACAGCTTGCCCAGCAACAGATCAGCGCGCGACTGGTCGGCGGCGCGGCCGTTTTCCAGGTACTGCATCATCTTGTCGACGTCACCCAGTTCCGGGAAGTCGTAGAGCAGTTGCGCCAGGCTGACCCAGGCAGCGGGGTAGCCAGGGGCGATGCCTTCGAGCAGCGATTGGGCGGTCTTTTCATCGGTCTTGCCCAGGCTGGCATCGGCCAGGACGCGGGCGACGCTGTCCACGCGCTGGGCGGAAACGACGCCACGGGCGTGGCCGTCCTGCATTTGCTTGAGCAGCGCGGCCTGCTGTTCCGGCTGGCCGCGTTTCTGATAGACGGTGGCCAGTTCGACGTAGCAGATGTCCGTGGTCGCCAGCGCGGCCTTGCAGACTTTCTCGACTTCATCCAAGTGCTGGTCGTAGGTGCCTTGGGTGCGGTAGAGCAGGATCTGCGCCAGGCCCGCTTCCGGATAACCGGCGCTGCGCCATTGACTGATCTGCTGCTGGGCGTTGACGTTCGGGAAGCTGTGGGGATATTGCAGGTACAGCATCGCCAGCGGGATCAGGGTGTTGCCTTCGCCGTTGGCGAAGGCTTTCTTCAACAGGCCTTCGGCTTCGTGTTTTTCCGCTTCGGTGGAACCGGGCTTGGCCACCAGCAGGCGACCCAGGCGCGCCTGGGCCCGCGGCGAGATGTCGGCCGCGGCGCGGTAAGTCGCCTCGGCTTTTTTCATCTGCTCGGGATCGCGGCTGTCCACCTGGATATCGGCCAGGCCTACTTGGGCTTCGCTGTAGCCCAGGTCGGCCAGTTGCTGGTAGTTCTGCTGCGCCAGCGCCGTGTCGCCGCGCTTTAGGGCTTCGTTGGCCAGGCGTTGATCGGGCAGGCCGGCGCAACCGCTAAGACTGACTGCCAGCGCCAGTGCACACAACGCATATCCTGTGTGGGAGCGAGCCTGCTCGCGATGCGGGCCGCTCGGTGTACCAGACAGACCGCGTCGATCCCATCGCGAGCAGGCTCGCTCCCACAGGGAATGCGGTGCATTGTTGTTTTGTGGAGTGATCACGGGCATATCCTCGACTTAAATACCGACGGCCATGGCTTTGTCGATCAGCCAGTTCAGGTTCGGGCCACGGTCGCTGGTGACTTCTACCGGACGGCCGGCCAGCGCGCTGTCCAGGGGTTCGTCAGGCTGGATCAGCACACGGATATCGGAGGACAGGTCGGCACTTTTCAGGCTGGTGCTGCTGACGATCTTGCCGGTACGGGTGGTGTCTTCGCCGGCGACCTGGAAGCTGACCGGCGTGCCTGGGCGCACGTCGCCGAACTGGCGATAGGAGAAACGCGCTTCGACGTTGGCCTCAGTGCCCCGTGGAACCAGTTGGAAGATCACGTCGCCCTTGCTGGCGTACTGACCGTTGGCAACCAGTTGTTGGGCCACGATGCAGTCGCACGGCGACGTCAGGGTGCCGGTCATTTGCTTGCCGAACAGCTCTTCGACTTTGGACGGCTGCAATTGGTTGTCGTCCAGGTGACCCTTGAGCACATCGAGCATGCTGGTGCTGAAGGTCGCCAGTGGGGCGCCCTTGGCGGCCGCGCCGTCGGCCTTGACCAGGCTCTGCACGGTGCCGTCGCGCGGCATGGTGATCGCCATGCCCGGTACATTCACCAGGCCTGCCTGGGCGTGGCTGACGAAGTACATGCCATACACCGACTTGAAGATGAACCCGAACGCCGCCAGGCCAACGATGAAGATCCCGAGGCTGAAGGTCACGGCGCGCAGGCGACCGAAGGCGCTCATGCCGCCGTTGTCGTCTTTCTGCTTGCGGGCCTTGGTGAAGTTGTCGCGCTGCAGGGTCGCCAGCACGTCGCCGACGCCGACGATGTCGCCGGCCAGGTGCGAGGTGATGATGTGACGCAGTGTCGAGATGTCCCGCGGCTCCAGGTTCTGGAACTGGCAACCGGTACGGCCGGTCTCGCGGTCGTAGGAGCGGATCTGCAATTCCACGTCCATGGCCAGGCCAAGGTTGTCGATGACGAATTGCAGGCGAGCCTTGTAGGTCTCGCCAACCTTGAGCGGCAGCTGGCCGGCGTTGAAGCACAGCCCGCCGGCGGACAGGTCCAGGACCTTGACTTCCATGGGCGTGCGGTCGGGACCGAAGAAGCGCAGCTTGGCCGGGATTTTGACCCGGGCGTGTTGGCGCTGGGCTTCGGATTCATGCACTACGTTGACATTCACGGCGGTGTTCATAGGGGCGATTTCCTAGTTAATTCATTCAAGTCCGGTCAGACCATCGTCAGCAGCACGGCGACAAAAATGCTGCCGGCGGAGAAGGTCATGGTCCGAGACGACCAAGTGTTGAACCAACGTTGAAAGCTGGCGAGATCACGGGTCAGGTGGGTGGGCTGGCGAGTCCAGGACTGCTGGTCGAGGCGGAAGAACACGTAGATCTTCACCAGGGCACCGACGATCTGGTTGTAATAGAGAATCGCCGGGTAGGCAGGGCCGATCTTGTGTCCGGAGCACGACAGCAGCAGGGTCAGCAGGAACCGGGTGATGCCGATCCACAGCAGGTACACCAGGATGAACGCGGTGCCGTACTTGAAGCTGGCGATCAAGGCCACGGTCAGGCCCAGCAGCGAGGTCCACATCGACACCCGTTGGTCGAACAGCACCACCGAGGTGAACAGGCCCAGACGCCGCATGCCCAGGCCCAAAGCCCGGGAGTTCTGCCGCAGGTTGTTGCCGTACCAGCGGAACATCAGCTTGCGGCTGGCCTTGATGAAGCTCTTCTCCGGCGGATGCTCGACGGTGTTGATCGCCGCATCGGGCACGTAGAAGGTGTCGTAGCCCAGGCGCATCAGGCTGAACCAGCTCGACTTGTCATCGCCGGTCAGGAACTTGAAGCGGCCCAGGCGCCAGTGCTGCAGCGAGTCGCTTTCCACATCGGCGATGAAGTCCGGGTTGGTGACCACGGTGGCGCGGAATACCGACATGCGCCCGGTCATGGTCAGCACGCGCTTGGACAACGCCATGGAGCACATGTTGATGTGCCGCTGGGCGAAGCGCAGCTTGTGCCACTCGCTCATGATGTAGCCGCCGCGCACTTCGCAGAACTCGTTGGTGGTCAAGCCGCCGACATTGCCGAACAGCTGGAACCACGGCACGGTCTTGCGCACGACGCCTTCGGCGAGCACGGTGTCGCCGTCGATCACCGCCACCACGGCGCGGTCGTCCGGCAAGTGACGGGAGATGGCGCGGAAGCCGAAGGCCAGGCCGTCGCGCTTGCCGGTGCCGGGAATGCGCACGAAGTCCAGCTTGACCCGCGCTGGCGGGTTCATGCGGGCCCAGAGGCTCTTGACCAGCAGTTCATCGGACATTTCCACGATGGAGCAGACCACGGTGGTGGGCAGCCCGCAGTCGATGGCCTCGCGAATGACCGAGCTATAGACCTGGGCCGTGGTCAGCGCGTCGATCCGGAAGCTGGTGACCATCAGGTACACATGGGACGGATCCGCCGCCTTGCCCAGCTTGCGGACCTTGCGGCGCAGGTGCGGGTAGACGATGTACAGGAAGATCATGCCGCGCACGAAATGCGTCGCTCCCATGGAGTAACGCCAGATGCCCACGGCGCCGATCAGGAAGATGAAATCCTTGGATTCGGAGTCGAACGTGGACGTGGGCAGCGCCATGGCGATGCCCATCAATAAACTCAAGTAAAACAGCCAACCGGCGGCCTGAAGCAGGCCGTGCTTTAGCCTGTGCATAATCTGCATCCGTCTCTATCTCGGGCGGGCCTTGTGGGCGGCCCGATGGGTTAAGGCAGGCGAAAGGCCGGCCAGGGCATGCCCCGGCCGGCAAACAGACTTACCAGCAGATGCCTTCGGTCCGGCCACTCGGGTTGGTGGCCTTGGACATGAAGCCGACCAGGTCGATGACCTGCTTGCCTTCCGGTACGTTTTCGGTCAGCGCGCGGAACTTCTCGTCGCGGTTGCCCAGGATGATGATGTCGGAGCTGTCGATCACCGAGTCGAAGTCGGCGTTGAGCAAGGACGAGACGTGAGGAATCTTCGACTCGATGTAGTCCTTGTTCGCACCGTGGACGCGGGCGTATTCGACGTTGCTGTCGTAGATCTTCAGGTCGAAGCCCTTGCCGATCAGCATTTCCGCCAGTTCTACCAATGGGCTTTCACGCAGATCGTCGGTGCCGGCCTTGAAGCTCAGGCCCAGCAGCGCGACTTTGCGCTTGTCGTGGCTGGAAACGATGTCGAAGGCGTTCTGCACCTGGGATTCGTTACTGCGCATCAACGAGTTGAGCAGCGGTGCTTCCACGTCCAGGGCGCCGGCGCGGTAGGTCAGGGCACGAACGTCCTTGGGCAGGCAGGAGCCGCCGAAGGCGAAGCCTGGACGCATGTAGTACTGGGACAGGTTCAGGGTCTTGTCCTGGCAGACCACGTCCATCACTTCACGACCATCGACGCCGACGGCCTTGGCGATGTTGCCGATCTCGTTGGCAAAGGTCACCTTGGTGGCGTGCCACACGTTGCAGGTGTACTTGATCATCTCGGCAACGGCGATGTCCTTGCGGATGATCGGCGCGTCGAGTTCTTCGTACAGCGACTGCAGAACGTCACCGGAAGCGGTGTCGAACTCACCGATCACGGTCATTGGCGGCTGGTCGTAGTCCTTGATCGCGGTGCTTTCGCGCAGGAATTCAGGGTTGACCGCGACACCGAAATCGACGCCGGCTTTCTTGCCGGAGCAGTCTTCCAGGATCGGGATGACAACGTTTGCCACGGTGCCCGGCAATACGGTGCTGCGAACCACGATGGTGTGGCGGGTGGTCTTGTCACGCAGGACAAAACCGATCTCGCGGCACACGGCCTCGATGTAGTTCAGTTCCAGGTCACCGTTCTTTTTGCTGGGTGTACCGACGCAAATCATCGACAAGTCAGTATCACGAATGGCTTCGGCGAAGTTGGTTGTACCGCGCAGTCGGCCTGTTTGAATGCCTTGCGCCAATAGCTCGCCAAGACCAGGTTCAACGATCGGCGATTTGCCCGCGTTGATCATGTCGATTTTGTCTTTGGCGACATCTACGCCAACTACATCATGGCCCCGTGCAGACAGGCAACCGGCACATACTGCACCGACGTAACCCAAACCAAATATGCTAATGCGCATCGCATTTACCTCTGTTTTTCACGCCATTAAATGGCCGGAGTTAATAGTGTTCAGCGGTCATCGTGCACTCGGAAGTGTGGAATGCAGGCGCCACAGTGCCGTGTGCAGGCATACTAAGTTCCGAGTGTCTAAATAATTGCACTCAAGTTGTGCGCAAAGCGGCCTAGTTGTTATGACCTGCCCTGTTATGCAGCCAGTCCTCGTTGTCGGGAACGCTCGTGCAAAGGTCCTTCACTTCCAATCCCTGGCGAAAAGCCCACAAAATCAGAAGCTTGTGTGCTCGGGTGAGCACGTTATAGGGGCGCAGCCTTGGCCTTGTAGGGGATAGTAATGGTGCGTTATCTCCCATCCTTTAAGGGTGGATCCAATTAGACGACCGTTTCGCTAAGTTGTCGTGACAACTTGGTTAATCCGTTCGACGTCCTGTGTAAGTGATCTCCTACAGATCTGCGAAGAATCGTTACGGGTGGTATGAGCCGTGCAATTTCACATAGTTCCGATCCGCTCATCGCGATTTTCGAAATTTTTCGAAATATTATCGAAGATGGCACTGCTCTCAAGATGATGGCACTTACCATTTTGGCCTTTATAAATGGGGAGTTAATGAGCTGAGATATTTTTGTGCCACTACCGATGAAAAAAATCGGTGCCACTACGCAAAAAACTGACGAGTGTCGAGTGAAAGAAAAGTTAGCGGGGGAGTGGGGCGATTTATTGGCGCCATGAAACTGGCGAAACAGGCGAGGAACTAAGATGACAGATCGGGGCTTGATCGAAGCCCCCAATCAGAGAGCGATATAAGGTGATGCCTTATTCGGGGGCGTGATCGCGCAGGAAGACCAATTTGTTCTGGCTCGATTGCTCGGGGTTGAAACGATAGCCTTGCACGTCGAATTGGCGGAGTGCCGCAGGGTCGTTGATCCGTTCCTCGATCACGAAACGACTCATCAGGCCCCGGGCTTTCTTGGCGTAGAAGCTGATGATTTTGTACTGGCCGTTTTTCAGGTCGCGGAATTCGGTATCGATGACGCGCGCTTTCAGTGCGCTGCGCTTGACCGCCGAGAAATACTCATTGGAAGCCAGGTTCAGCAGTATGTCGTCGCCCTGGTCGGCCAAGGCTTCGTTCAGCCATTCGCTGATACGCGTGCCCCAGAAGGCATACAGGTCCTTGCCCCGAGTGTTGGCCAGCTTCGTGCCCATCTCCAGGCGATAGGGTTGCATCAGGTCCAGTGGCCGCAACAGGCCATAGAGGCCGGAGAGCATGCGCAAGTGTTGCTGGGCATAGTCGAAATCGGCTTCGCCAAGGCTTTGCGCATCGAGGCCGGTGTACACGTCACCCTTGAAAGCCAGCAGCGCCTGCTTGGCGTTGGCCGGGGTGAACGCCGGTGTCCAGCTGCCGAATCGCGCGGCATTGAGGCCGCCGATCTTGTCGGAGACGTGCATCAGCTCGCTGATCTGTGCCGGCGAGAATTCGCGCAGCTGTTGGATCAGTTCCTGGGAGTGATCCAGGTACTGCGGCTGAGTGAAACGCGCGGTGGCCGGCGGTGTTTCGTAATCGAGGGTCTTGGCGGGGGAAATCACCATCAGCATGCAATCGTCTCCTTGAAGGTGCGGCGATTCTAGGGGGTTGTCCGGGTGGACTCCAGCTATTGGGGTGATAGTGGATGAGTGGTGAAGTACCGAATTTTGTGGCGTGCTCAATGTGGCGAGGGGATTTATCCCCGCTGGGCTGCGCAGCAGCCCCAACAACAGTGGAATCAATCTGATCAATGAGGCTGCAGATTTTTTTAGGGCTGCTTCGCACCCCAGCGGGGATAAATCCCCTCGCCACAGATCAGCTATCATGCCGCGCGGGTTTCGTTATGGAGACATCCCTTTTGCGCATCGCCCTTCTGTTATCGGCCTGGTTGTTGAGCCTGGGTGCCAGTGCCGCGCCCAACGACGTCGCCACCCTGGACCGCAGCACCTGGCCGGAACAACTTACCAGCCCGACGCTGTTCGACGTGGCCTCGCGGGCCGAGATCCTGATGTTCGCCCGGGGCCTGCTGGATATCGATGCCATGGATGAAATCGCGCTCAAGCAGTACTTGGGGTTGCGCACGGTCAACATGGCTGCGGTCGACGCGCTTCGCGCACGGCTGTGGCAGCGGCTGCTGGCCAATTACAACTTTGCCCAGCGCAGTTGCGATCAGGATGCTTCTTTCTGTTATTTGGTCGAGGACATGGCCACCCTGCGCGAAGAGGCTCGCAGGTTCCATCTGGATGACAACTCCTACTACATCAAATGGGCGGCGCCGAGCCAGATTTTCCATACCCAATATCGCGATGAACTGCTGCGTAAAGCCGCGCTTTTTCCGCAAACCAGCAGTGAAGTCGCTCGTTTTGGCGACTACGAGCGCAATGGCGAGAACATGAACGATCGGCTGTTCCTGCTGACCTTCGACAGCGCCGCCAACGTGGTGCCGGACAACACCCCGTGGCTGACCGATTACCTGCGCAAAGCCAACATGAACGGCACTTTTTTCGTGCTGGGCAAGGACATCCAGGCGCGGCTGGAGGAGCGCTCGGCCAACAGCCTCCAAATGTTGTATGCGGGGCAGTGCGTGGGTGTGCAGGGCTGGGAGTTTCGTTCCCACAGCCATTGGCAGGACTGGCAAGACTCGGTCCGGCGCAGTGTCGAGCTGGTCAAAGGCAAGTTGCCCGAGAATTACGTACCGCTGTTCCGCCCGCCCCAAGGCCAGCGTCGAGGCGATGCCGAAGGGTTTTTCCGGCAGCAGGGCCTGCAAGTGGCGCTGTGGGACATCGATCCCCAGGACAGCGGCAAGCGGCTCAAGCCTGAGCAAAGCGCCCAGCGTGTGCTGACCCTGATGCTGCTATGGCGTCACGGGGTGATCAATTTCAACGCCAAGCAGGATGGGGTGAAAACGGCAATGCCCTGGCTCATGGCGCAGACGGCGCAGAGCGGGATCGGTTGGGCGGACTGCCAGGAAGCGTTTCGCTGAAACCGGAAAAAGCCCGGAAACATTGGGGAGGGAGGAAAACCCGGGCCACATTCGTGACAACCGGACTTCCGACTTTAACGGCGCAATGACGGTACGCCAAGGGTTATTCGTCACTCTGAAAAATAAACTTCAAAAAAACGTCAAAGTGCTTTTTCCTGTCATGTGTTTTGGAGTATCAAGAAGTCAGACCGCCGAAACCTGCAACACAGGTGGCGTCTTCCAAGACCCAATTGTGTGCAGTTCACCTGAATCCTCGCGGGTGAATTCGGTGGCTACCTCGAGGCGCAGCACTGTCACGGTATTGCGTCGAATGGCCCCCACATAGGTGACCGAGTATGGATGACCACGGACGTAGCCCTTCCTCCAACCAGCCAATCCTCTATGTACTCGATACCAACGTATTGATCCACGATCCAAACGCGCTCCTGAACTTCGAAGAACACCACGTTGCCCTCCCGATGACCGTGCTTGAAGAGCTGGACAAGCTCAAGAGCGGGCACCACAGCGTTGCGGCCGAATGCCGGCAGGCGATCCGCCTGATCGACAAGACCCTGGGCGATGCCTCCCCGGAAGATGTCGAACTCGGCGTGCCGATCCAGCGCGGCAAAAGTGGCCCCAAGGGCCTGCTCTCGATCCTGATGAGCAAGCGCACCGAACCCAACCTGGTGCTGCCTGAACACCTGAACGACAACATCATCATCAACCAGTTGATCGACCTGCACGCGCGCAACAAGGACCAGGCCGTGGTGTTGGTGACCAAAGACATCAACATGCGCCTCAAGGCCCGCGCCTGCGGGATTGCGGCGGAGGACTACAGCACCGACCAACTGGTCGACGACGTTTCACTCTTGCCCAATGGCTACCACAACATGACCGGCTCCTTCTGGGACCGTGTGAGCAAGGTCGAGACCCGCCAGGACCATGGCCGAACCTGGCATCAGGTGCAACTGATCGACAACCTGCCGGCGGTGCACATCAACGAATTCATCATCGACGAACAAGGCTTCGTCGGCTGGATCAAGGAAATCCAGGTCGACAAATTGCTGATCCTGGATTTGCACCAGGAACCGCTGTTGCATCAAGAGGCGTGGGGCCTCAAGCCTCGTGACATCTACCAGAGCCTGGCGCTGTTCGCCTTGCTCGATCCGGATATCCACCTGGTCAACCTGTCCGGCGCCGCCGGTTCCGGCAAGACCATCCTGGCCCTGGCCGCCGCTATCGAGCAGACCATGGTCAGCAAACGCTACCGGCGCATCATCGCCACCCGCAGCGTGCAGGGCCTGGACCAGGAGATCGGTTTCCTGCCCGGTACCGAAGCGGAGAAAATGGAGCCGTGGCTGGGGGCGATCACCGATAACCTCGAAGCCTTGCACATGGATGATGAAAGCACCCATGGCAGCGTCGACTACATCCTCAGCAAAGTGCCGTTGCAGTTCAAATCCCTCAACTACATTCGCGGGCGCAGCTTCCAGCAGAGCCTGATCCTGATCGACGAATGCCAGAACCTGACCCCGCACCAGATGAAAACCATCATCACCCGTGCCGGTGCCGGTTCCAAAGTGGTGTGCCTGGGTAACCTGGCGCAGATCGACACCCCTTACCTGTCCGCGACCAGCTCCGGGCTGACCTACCTGACCGAACGCTTCAAGGACTTCCCCAACGGGGTCCACATCACCCTGCAGGGCGTACCGCGCTCGATCCTGGCCGAATACGCCGAATCCCATCTGTAACTCCAGCCAAGCCTGGGCGACCACCAAGTCGCCCGGTTTTTTTGTATGCGCCACATAATCCCTGTGGGAGCGGGCTTGCTCGCGAAGGCGGTGTATCAGTTGACATATATGCTGCCTGACACGCCCCCTTCGCGAGCAAGCCCGCTCCCACAGGTAAATGCGGTGTTTTGCAAATTGCAGGTGCGACAATCAGCCCTGCCGGAATCTGACCCACGGGTTTACAATCGACGTTCCTGATCAGGAGTAACCCTGTGCTGACTCATCTCGATTCCCAAGGTCGCGCCAATATGGTTGACGTGACCGACAAGGCCGTGACTTTCCGTGAGGCCACGGCCGAAGCTTTTGTGCGCATGCTGCCCGACACGCTGCAGATGATCGTCAGCGGCGGTCATCCCAAGGGCGATGTATTCGCCGTTGCGCGCATTGCCGGCATCCAGGCGGCCAAGAAAACCAGTGACCTGATTCCGCTCTGCCACCCGTTGATGCTCACCAGCGTCAAGGTCGAACTCAATGCCGAAGGCGAGGATCGGGTGCGCATCGTCGCCCGCTGCAAACTGTCGGGACAGACCGGCGTGGAAATGGAAGCGCTCACCGCCGCCAGCGTCGCTGCGCTGACCATCTATGACATGTGCAAGGCCGTCGACCGGGGCATGACCATCGAAGGCGTGCGGGTGCTGGAAAAGCTCGGCGGCAAGAGCGGCCATTTCCAGGCGGATGCGTCATGAACATCACCGTGAAGTTCTTTGCTCGCTACCGTGAAGCGCTAGGCGTGGACTCGGTAAAGGTGGAAGGCGATTTCGCCACGGTCGACGATGTGCGCGCATTGCTCGCCCAGCGGGACGGTGCCGAGGTGCTGAAAGAGCAAAACCTGATGTGCGCGCGCAATGAAGATCTGTGCCAGCTCGACGAACCATTGGCGGACGGTGACGAAGTTGCGTTCTTCCCCACCGTGACCGGAGGCTGAACCATGGCGATTCGTGTGCAGGTCGAACCGTTCGACCCGGGTGTTGAAGTCAACGCGATGCATGCGGCCAATGTCGGCGTGGGGGCGGTGGTGAGCTTTGTCGGCTACGTGCGCGACTTCAATGACGGCCTCGATGTGTCAGGGATGTTCCTGGAGCATTACCCGGGCATGACCGAAAAAGCCCTGGGCAAGATTGCCACCGAGGCCGAGCAGCGCTGGCCGTTGCTCAAGCTGGAGGTGTTGCACCGTATCGGGGCGCTGGAGCCGGGTGAGCCGATCGTTTTTGTCGGCGCCGCCAGTGCCCATCGCCAGGCGGCGTTCGACGCCTGCGCCTTTGTCATGGACTACCTCAAGACCCGCGCGCCGTTCTGGAAGAAGGAAAACACCGTCGACGGGCCGCGCTGGGTGGAAGGGCGGGACAGTGATCATGCGGCGGCGGATCGCTGGAAGCAGTAAGCAGCAAGCAGCAAGCAAACTGTTGTTTTTTCGCAGCCCATAAGTCCGTCTTCGCGAGCAAGCCCGCTCCCACAGGGAATTTGTGTTGTACACAGCATGTGTGTTCGGCACAGATCCTTGTGGGAGCGGGCTTGCTCGCGAAGGGGCCAGCAGCCTCCCATCACATTCCCTTGTTTCCCCAATTGACGATATATACATTAAAGTCCAGTATGGATTTATAAGTACATATAAAGTCATTGCCCCACCTTTCTCTGCCAAACCAACAACAACCCCGCGAGAGATCGATCATGAAGAAACTCCCCCTCATCACCAGCCTGGCCTTGAGCCTGTTGGCCTCCAGCGGCCTGTTCGCCGCTGAGAAAACCCTGCGCATCGGCATCGAGGCGGCTTATCCGCCGTTTGCTTCCAAGACCTCGGAAGGCAAGATCGAAGGTTTCGACTACGACATCGGCAACGCCTTGTGCACCCAGATGCAGGTCAAGTGCGAGTGGATCGAGGGTGAGTTCGACGGGCTGATCCCGTCGCTCAAGGTGAAGAAGATCGACCTGGCGCTGTCGTCCATGACCATCACCGAAGAGCGCAAGAAGTCGGTGGATTTCACCCACAAGTACTATTTCACTTCATCGCGGCTGGTGATGAAGGAGGGCGCTGTGGTCGATGACCAGTACGCCAGCCTCAAGGGCAAGACCGTGGGTGTGCAGCGGGCTACCACTACGGATCGTTTCGCCACGGAAGTTTTCGAGCCCAAAGGCGTGACGGTAAAGCGCTACAGCAACAACGAAGAAATCTACATGGACCTGGCGTCCGGTCGCCTGGACGCGATTTTCGCTGACACCATCCCTCTGGAAGACTTCCTGTCGATGCCCCGTGGCAAGGGCTACGCGTTTGTCGGGCCGGAGCTCAAGGACCCGAAATACGTGGGTGAGGGCGCTGGTATCGCAGTGCGCAAAGGCAATACCCAGTTGGTGGCGGACTTGAACAAGGCCATCGATGGGATTCGGGCGAATGGGGAGTATCAGAAGATCCAGGCCAAGTATTTCAAGTCTGATATCTACGGCGACTGATCAATCGCCTTCGCGAGCAAGCCCGCTCCCACATGGATCTTCGTCGGACATAAATCTCGTGTTCAACGCAAATCCCTTGTGGGAGCGGGCTTGCTCGCGAAGGCGTCAGTAAGGCATCAAAGGTCTCAGCCCTTCAACTCCTTCAAATGCTTGTACACCGTCGCCCGCCCCATGTTCAGCACATTCGCCACATAGTTGGACGCGCTCTTGCCCTTGAACGCGCCTTCGGCATGCAGCGCCAATACCAGCTCGCGTTTGTGGTCGCGGGTCAACAGGTTCAAGCTCAGTTGACGCTCGCGCATCCAGGCGTGCAGGAAGGTGTTGATCCGCTCCTGCCAGTCATCGCGAAACAGTGAATCCGGCTGGGGGATCAGCTTGCCCGGCGACAGGAACAGATCCAGCGCGGCCTTGGCATTCTCGAACAGCGAAATATTCAGGTTGATGCACAGCACCGCCAACGGACGACCCTGGGCATCGCGCAGGACGCTGCTGAGGCTGCGAATCTTCTGTCCGTCCCAGTTCAGTTTTTCATACGGCCCGATGTTACGTTCGCTGACGTCCTCACTGAGCATGTCTTCCAGGGACGAGTCATCACCGATTTCGCGCTTGGACAGGTTATTGGCGATGTAGTCGACCTTCTGGGTGCGCAGGTCGTGCAGCACGACTTCGGCGTGGGGGTAGAACAGCGTGGCGATGGCGTCGGCGATGGTGCGGAAGTTTTCCAGCGCCGTATCGGAGGGCGAAGCAGTCATGACAGGGCTCCAGGCAGCGTCAGCGCCCCGTGGAACAGGGGCGCGGGGGGAGTGTGCCGCAATCGTGGCGATGCGTCACCTGAGTGGGTTCATCCCAAGCGCTCGGGAGAGAGCATGGCGCTGCTCAGGCCGAAACGCGCCAGGGCTTCGGGCAGCGGTTCGCCACGCACCAGCGCCGCGCTGGCCTGGCCCATGGCCGGGGAGGTCTGGATGCCGTAGCCGCCCTGTGCCGCGACCCAGAACAGCCCGGGCACCTGCGGATCGAAACCGGACAGCAGATCACCGTCGTGGACGAAACTGCGCAATCCGGCCCAGGTGCGGGTCGGACGGCGAATGGTCAGGGTGGTGGCCTCTTCGATCTGGTAGATGCCCATGGCGATGTCCAGCTCTTCCGGCTGCACGTCGTGGGGTTCCACCGGGTCGGCGTTGGCCGGCGAGCCGAGGAACATGCCGGCGTCGGGCTTCATATAGAAGGATTCGTCCAGGCTCACCAGCATTGGCCAGTCGTGGATGTCCACGCCCTCGGGGCCGGCGAAGATGAACGCCGCACGGCGCTTGGGTTGCAGGCCCAGTTTGCGGGCGCCGGCCAGCTCGGCCAGTTGATCGGCCCAGGCGCCGGCGGCATTGATCACGATGGGGGCGGTGAAGGTCTGGCTGGCGGTTTTCACCTGCCAAAGCCCTTGGTCATCGCGGCCCAGGCCCAACACTTCGCTGTCGGTGTGCACACTGCCGCCGCTGCGACGGATGCCACGCAGGTAGCCTTGGTGCAGGGCATCCGTATCGATGTCGCAGGCCGTGGGGTCATAGATCGCCCCGTGGACCTTTTCCCGCCGCAGGATCGGCAGCCTCACGCAAGCTTCGTCGGCGCTGAGCAGTTGCATCTGCGGCACCGTGGCCTTGGCGCTCAGGTATTGGTTGTTCAGCTCGGCGGGGTTACCGGTGAAGTCCACGGTCATTTCGCCCCGTGGGCTCAGCAGCGGGTGCTCGCAGAAACCGGCCGGTGGTGCGTCGAAAAAATCCCGGCTGGCCTGGGTCAGCGCCCGCACCTGAGGGGTGCCGTAGGCCGCGGTGTACAGCGCCGCGGAGCGTCCGGTGGAATGGTAGGCCGGGTGCGATTCGCGTTCGAGCACAACGACCCGGCCGTGGGGTGCCAGCCAGTAACCGGTGGAAGCACCGGCAATGCCGCCGCCGATGATGATGAAGTCTGCTTGTGTCATGAAACGCTCCTGTCGAGCACATTGCCGGGAGTTCGCGGAACCTGTGGGAGCGGGCTTGCTCGCGAAAGCGGCTTGTCTGCCACATCAATGTTGAATGTGCTGCCGCCTTTGCGAGCAAGCCCGCTCCCACAGGGAATCGAGTTGTGTCAGTGGTGGTGCAACCGATACAGCGCATGCGCCAACGCAACATCCTCCAGCCCCAGGCCGATGGAGCGGAAGAATACGTGGCGGTGGTAGTCAGGACGCTCCACGTGTTCGCTGAGCAATTCAGGCAAGTCACCGATGATGCTCGACGCTTGCCAGCCGTACTGTTCGCTGGCGATCAACATTTCACCGGCCGAACCCGGAGTGGTCTGACGATAGTCGCAGAACACGTCCATGTCGCTGAGGCGCTGGGGCGGTATTTCGTGGGCGCGTGGGGCGTTGGTGCTGATGGAGGTAATCAGTGCTGGTTTGCCCAAGGTCCGTGGGTCGAACACGGCGTTGGCGGACGAGGTGCAGAGCATCACCACATCGGCATCGTGCAGCGCCGCTTCGAGGGTGTCGGCGATTTGCAGGCGCGGGTCCAGGCCGGTGAGCGAGGCAAGTTCCTGTGCCGACTTGGTTTTCAGGCCGGGCGAAAACAGGCTGATGCCTTGCCAGTCCCGCAGGTCCTTGACGTAATGCACATGCGCCCGCGCCACTGCGCCGCTGCCAATGACCACCAAGCGCCGGGCGGTATGCGGGGCGAGGGCATCGACGGCGACGGCGGTGGTCGCGGCGGTGCGGGCGGTGGTCAGTTCGGCGGCATCGCACAGCAGCAGCGGTTGGCCGGTCTGCATCGACATCAGCAAGGTCCAGGCGGTCACCAACGGGCCTTGCTCGCGCACGATGTAGGGCGAGGTCTTGATCCCGTAGACCTGTTCTTCAGCCAGCACGCCCAGGTAATTGATGAAGTCCCCGGCACCCTGGGGAAACACCACCAATTGCTGGGGTGGCTGCACCGCTTGCCCGGCCGCGAGATCACGAAACAGCTTGCGCAAGATGTGTGGCACATCGACCTGTCCGAGCAGTTCTCGGGCTGTCGCTTGGGTCATGACATAAGGCGTGCTGGACATAGGGACTCCGGGATGGGCTTCTAAACTAATTTGTCCATTATGGACTTTTAGTTTATTCGAGCAATATCCCGGGGCAAAAAAAAGCGCAGCCTGTCGTGGCTGCGCTTTTTGTTTTGTGGGGCCGTTAAGGGCGCTTGCGCTCAACCGACCGCAACAAATGCGTCGGTGGCATCTCACAACTGATCTTGCGCCCCAGCAACGCCTCGATCGACGGCAATTGGTAAGAATCATCTTCACCGGCGAAGCTGATCGAAACCCCTGCGGCCCCGGCACGACCGGTGCGGCCGATACGGTGCACGTAATCGTCCGGTACTTCCGGCAGGGTGAAATTGATCACATGACTGATACCGTCGATGTGGATACCACGACCGGCCACGTCGGTGGCGACCAGCACACGGATCTTGCCTTCGCGGAAGCCTTCGAGGGTCTTGATGCGCTTGTGCTGGGGCACGTCGCCGGAGAGTTGGGCGGCGTTGACGCCATCACGCACCAGGCGTTCTTCGATACGCCGCACTTCGTCCTTGCGGTTGGCGAATACCATCACCCGTTCCCAACCGTTGTCGTTGACCAGGTTGTAGAGCAGCTTGTATTTGTCGGCACCGGCGACGGCGTAGATATGTTGCTCGACGTTTTCGCTGGCGACGTTCTCGGCTTCGATCTCGACGATGGCCGGGTCGGTCGTCCACTGTTTGGCCAGGTTCATCACGTCTTCGGTGAAGGTGGCGGAGAACAGCAGGGTCTGGCGTTCGCTTTTCGGTGGGGTCTGGCGAATGATCTGGCGCACTTGTGGGATGAAACCCATGTCGAGCATGCGGTCGGCTTCGTCCAGCACCATCACTTCGACCATGTCCAGGTGCACGTCGCCGCGCTGGTTGAAGTCCAGCAGGCGGCCCGGGGTGGCCACCAGGATGTCGCAGTGGCGGGCTTCGAGGTGCTTGAGTTGCTTGTCGAAATCCATGCCGCCGACGAACGTCATCACGTTCAGGCCGGTGTACTTGGTCAGGTCGGCGGCGTCCTTGGCGATCTGCACCACCAGCTCGCGGGTCGGCGCGATGATCAGTGCCCGCGGTTCGCCCATGTAGCGTTCCTTGGGCGGCGGGGTCTGGAGCAATTGGGTGATGATGGAGATCAGGAACGCGGCGGTCTTGCCGGTGCCGGTCTGGGCGCGACCGATGGCGTCTTTGCCGGCGAGGGTGTAACCGAGCACTTGCGCCTGGATCGGCGTGCAATAGGGGAAACCCAGGTCCTGGATGGCATGCATCAATTCAGGGGCGAGCTTGAAGTCGTGGAAGCGGGTCTTGCCTTCCTGGGGATCTACGGCGAAGTCCTCGAGTTTCCAGGCGACGACCGGTGGTTTCGGTGCGCGTTCGCGGCGCGGCCTGGGGGCTTCGTTGCGAGGTTTCTCGGGCTCGGAGGCCGTGACAGGCTGGACGACGGGTTCTTTTGTTGCCTGTGCAACAGGTGCCGCCCGGCGCGGTTGTTGCGCATCGGTATGGCTCGGGCCGTGGGTCGGCGCTGTGGGGCCAGGCGCGAGTTGCTCGGCCTCGCTTTTACCGAACATCTTCTTGAGTGCTTTGAGCACGGTCATCTCATCGATTGGTTAAGGAATGTACGCCGGCCAGTGTAATGCAAGAAACGGGCGCGGCGTAGTGGGATCGTCAAAGGACCGGCGTGGCGATTGGCCGCCTAGCGCAACCGCTCGGCCAGCCAGGTGCCGATGTCGCGAATCTCCTCGGGTAACACTTCGTGGCCCATTGGGTATTCCTGCCATGTCACGGTGACACCATGCTGCTTTAAATACTCTTTAGCAGTCCGCCCCATGGGGTTGAGTACCACTTCGTCGTATTGACCATGCAGCGCCAGGACCGGAATGCGCTGCTGGCTGGCCGATAATTGCAGTTCTTCGCTGAAGGTCGGTGCATAAGTAGACAGTGCGACCACGCCGCCCAGCGGGCCCTGCCATTTCACGAAAGCGGTGTGATAGACCACCGCGCCACCTTGGGAAAAACCGGCGAGGAAAATCCGCGAGGCGTCTATTCCGCTGGCTCGCTGGGTTTCGATCAGGTCAATGACCCGTTGCGCCGAGGCTTCGAGTTGCTGTTCGTCGATGGCCCGGGCCGGGCTCAAGGCACGAATGTCGTACCAACTGGGCATGGCATAGCCGCCGTTGATCGTTACTGGTTGGGTCGGGGCCTGGGGTAGAACGAAACGTGTGGTGAGCAGGCTTTGCTGCAACATTTCGGCGACCGGCAGGAAATCAAAACGATCGGCGCCGAGGCCGTGGAGCCAGATAACGCACGCGTCAACAGTGCCGCTGGGCTCGAGAATCAAGGGGTCGGTCATGGTTGTGCTCCAAATCTGTGCGGGTGCGCTCAATCAGTGCGTGATTACAGTGCGCTTCCGGTGTCTCAGTTAATTAGATGTCGCAAAGTTGAAAGTTTTTGTCTTGACGTGTTTTACATGGCCTAAGCGCAGCGGTCTGGTACGGGCTTTGCTATGGGGTAGCTGAGTGATGATTCTTACGCTGCGCGGTAACACTATCAGTTAGACGCGTCGCATGGGATATCAGAAATCCGGTGATGAATGTTCGCCAATAGCCGCTACGGGCTTCGCGAACGTGAAGGGCTACAGCCCGTTCGGCCGATTGGTGAGAGATGGGCATGACCACTGTTTACGGACATCCTCATTAGTAGACCCATAGCGAAAGTCCAGACGTCGGTTGACCCTAAAAAAAGCCAACAAGGGTCGGCAATGCCCCAAAAGGGTGCGACAGGGCTCGAGCTCCGACACAACAAGAGCAAAACTGGAGGTTTGAATGAAGTTACTGAAATCCACCCTGGCAGTCGTGACTGCAGCAGCAGTCCTCGGCGTCAGCGGGTTCGCTCAGGCGGGTGCAACCCTGGATGCCGTGCAGAAGAAAGGTTTTGTGCAATGTGGTGTAAGTGACGGCTTGCCGGGTTTCTCGGTACCTGATTCCACCGGCAAGATCGTTGGTATCGACGCTGACTTCTGCCGTGCCGTGGCCGCTGCGGTGTTTGGCGACGCGACCAAGGTCAAGTTCAGCCAGTTGAACGCCAAGGAGCGCTTCACCGCGCTGCAATCCGGCGAAATCGACATGCTGTCGCGCAACTCCACCATGACCAGCTCCCGTGATGCGGGCATGGGCCTGAAGTTTCCTGGCTTCATTACCTACTATGACGGCATCGGTTTCCTGGCCAACAGCAAACTGGGCGTCAAGAGCGCCAAGGAACTGGACGGTGCGACCATCTGCATCCAGGCCGGTACCACCACCGAGCTGAACGTGTCCGACTACTTCCGCGCCAACGGCCTGAAGTACACCCCGATCACTTTCGACACCTCCGATGAAAGCGCCAAGTCGCTGGAATCCGGCCGTTGCGACGTGCTGACCTCGGACAAGTCCCAACTGTTCGCCCAGCGCAGCAAGCTGGCGTCGCCGAAGGACTACGTGGTCCTGCCGGAAACCATCTCCAAGGAGCCACTGGGCCCGGTCGTGCGTAATGGCGACGACGAGTGGCTGGCCGTTGTGCGTTGGACTGGCTACGCCATGCTCAATGCTGAAGAAGCCGGCATCACTTCGAAAAACGTCGAAGCTGAAGCCAAGTCCACCAAGAACCCGGACGTCGCTCGTATGCTGGGCGCTGACGGTGAATACGGCAAAGACCTGAAGCTGCCGAAGGACTGGGTCGTGCAGATCGTCAAGCAAGTCGGCAACTACGGTGAAATGTTCGAGCGCAACCTCGGCAAGGACACCCCGCTGCAGATCGATCGCGGTCTGAACGCTCTGTGGAACGCAGGCGGCATCCAATACGCACCACCAGTGCGCTGATGGTTCTATCACCCGGTGGGCCAACCACCGGGTGATGTTCTGTTCCATTCTTTGCGGGGCACTTCATGCAAAATTCAATCGGCGCACCTAAGCAGAGGCTCAGCCTCAGCGATCCACGAGTGCGTGCGTGGGTATTTCAGATCGTCACCATCGTGGCGGTTATTTCGCTGGGCTGGTTTCTGTTCGATAACACGCAGACCAACCTGGAGCACCGGGGCATCACGTCCGGTTTCGGCTTTCTGGAGCGCAGTGCCGGGTTCGGCATCGCCCAACACCTGATCGACTACACCGAAGCGGACAGCTATGCCCGCGTCTTTGTCATCGGTTTGCTCAACACCCTCCTGGTGACCTTCATTGGCGTGATTCTGGCGACCATCCTGGGGTTCATCATCGGCGTCGCACGCTTGTCGAAGAACTGGATCATCTCCAAGCTGGCGACCGTCTATGTGGAGGTTTTCCGTAACATTCCACCGCTGTTGCAAATCCTGTTCTGGTACTTCGCCGTATTCCTGACGATGCCGGGACCACGGGCTGCCCACAATTTCGGTGACACCTTCTTCGTCAGCAGCCGCGGCCTCAACATGCCAGCGGCGCTGATGGCGGATGGGTTCTGGCCGTTCGTGGCCAGTGTCGTGCTGGCGATCGTCGCCATCGTGCTGATGACCCGCTGGGCCAACAAGCGTTTCGAAGCGACCGGCGAGCCGTTCCATAAATTCTGGGTGGGCCTGGCGCTGTTCCTGGTGATCCCGGCACTGTGCGCCGTGATCTTCGGTGCGCCCGTGCATTGGGAAATGCCGCAGCTCAAGGGCTTCAACTTCGTCGGTGGCTGGGTATTGATCCCTGAGCTGCTGGCCTTGACCCTGGCCTTGACCGTGTACACCGCGGCGTTCATCGCCGAGATCGTGCGCTCGGGCATCAAGTCCGTGAGCCATGGCCAGACCGAGGCGGCCCACTCGCTGGGCCTGCGCAACGGTCCGACCCTGCGCAAGGTGATCATCCCGCAAGCCTTGCGCGTGATCATCCCGCCGCTGACCAGCCAATACCTGAACCTGGCGAAAAACTCTTCCCTGGCTGCCGGTATCGGTTACCCGGAAATGGTTTCGCTGTTTGCTGGCACGGTGTTGAACCAGACCGGTCAGGCCATCGAGGTGATCGCGATCACCATGAGTGTGTACCTGGCGATCAGTATC
The DNA here is from genome assembly GCF_014268705.1 of Pseudomonas sp. SWRI179. Lineage (NCBI taxonomy): Bacteria > Pseudomonadati > Pseudomonadota > Gammaproteobacteria > Pseudomonadales > Pseudomonadaceae > Pseudomonas > Pseudomonas sp. SWRI179. The sequence goes on from NZ_JABWRA010000026.1 coordinate 49,059, forward strand.
AGCATTTCCTTGCTGATGAACTGGTACAACAAGCGCATTGCGCTGATTGAGCGGTGAGGAAAAGCGCATGACATCCCATACTTTCAAACCTGATATGCCGCCACCGAGCAAAGTGTTCGGGCCAGTGGCATGGATGCGCGCGAACATGTTCTCCAGCTGGCTCAACACGCTGCTGACGTTGTTCGCGTTCTACCTGATCTACCTGATAGTTCCACCGATCCTCGGTTGGGCTATCCTCGATGCCAACTGGGTCGGCACCACCCAGGCCGATTGCACCAAGGAGGGCGCCTGCTGGGTGTTCATCCAACAGCGTTTCGGCCAGTTCATGTACGGCTATTACCCGACGGGCCTGCGCTGGCGCGTAGACCTGTCCGTGTGGGCGGCAGTGCTGGGTGTGGCGCCGCTGTTCATCTCGCGCTTCCCGCGCAAGGCGATCTACGGCCTCAGCTTCCTGGTGCTGTACCCGATCATTGCCTGGTGCCTGCTGCACGGTGGCGTTTTCGGTCTGGATACCGTGGCGACCAGCCAGTGGGGTGGCCTGATGCTGACGTTGGTGATCGCCACCGTCGGTATCGTCGGTGCTCTGCCGCTGGGCATCGTCCTGGCCCTGGGCCGGCGCTCGAACATGCCGGCGATCCGCGTGGTCTGCGTGACCTTCATCGAGTTCTGGCGCGGTGTGCCGTTGATCACGGTGCTGTTCATGTCGTCGGTGATGCTGCCGCTGTTCCTGCCCGAAGGCATGAACTTCGACAAGCTGCTGCGGGCATTGATCGGGGTGATCCTGTTCCAGTCGGCCTATGTGGCCGAAGTGGTGCGCGGCGGCCTGCAAGCCATTCCGAAGGGGCAGTACGAAGCGGCCGCGGCGATGGGCCTGGGTTACTGGCGCAGCATGGGCCTGGTGATCCTTCCACAGGCACTGAAGATGGTGATCCCGGGGATCGTCAACACCTTCATTGCGCTGTTCAAGGACACGAGCCTGGTGATCATCATCGGCCTGTTCGACCTGCTCAACAGCGTGAAACAAGCTGCCGCCGACCCGAAATGGCTGGGCATGGCCACTGAAGGCTATGTGTTTGCCGCCCTGGTGTTCTGGATTTTCTGTTTTGGTATGTCCCGCTATTCCATGCATTTGGAACGCAAGCTGGACACTGGCCACAAGCGTTAGGAGTTGACTCATGAGTGAAGCGATCAAACAGCCTGTGAGCCCTGAAGGCATTATTCAGATGCAGGGCGTGAACAAGTGGTACGGCCAGTTCCACGTGTTGAAAGACATCAACCTGAACGTCAAGCAGGGCGAGCGTATCGTGCTGTGCGGCCCGTCGGGTTCCGGCAAGTCCACGACTATCCGCTGCCTCAACCGCCTGGAAGAGCACCAGCAGGGTCGCATCGTGGTCGATGGCGTGGAACTGACCAACGACCTCAAGCAGATCGAAGCGATCCGCCGTGAAGTCGGCATGGTGTTCCAGCATTTCAACCTGTTCCCGCACCTGACCATCCTGCAGAACTGCACCCTGGCGCCGATGTGGGTGCGCAAGATGCCCAAGCGCAAGGCCGAGGAAATCGCCATGCATTACCTGGAGCGCGTACGCATTCCAGAGCAGGCGCACAAGTATCCGGGCCAGCTCTCGGGCGGTCAGCAACAGCGTGTGGCCATTGCCCGTGCCCTGTGCATGAAGCCGAAAATCATGCTGTTCGACGAACCGACCTCGGCACTCGACCCAGAGATGGTGAAAGAGGTGCTGGACACCATGATCGGCCTGGCCGAAGACGGCATGACCATGCTGTGCGTGACCCACGAGATGGGCTTCGCCCGCACCGTGGCCAACCGCGTGATCTTCATGGACAAGGGTGAAATCGTCGAACAGGCCGCGCCGAACGACTTCTTCGACAACCCGCAGAACGACCGCACCAAGCTGTTCCTGAGCCAGATCCTGCATTGATCGGCGTTAGGCAGTGAAATAAACCCGGACTTGTCCGCAATGCTGTTCACGTAAGAAAAACGGTGAACCCGTGGCGAGGGAGCTTGCTCCCGCTTGAGTGCGAAGCGCTCACAAAGAGGGGGCCGCTACGCAGCCCAGCGGGAGCAAGCTCCCTCGCCACGGATTTTTCTACCGCCCGATGTGAATAGCGTTGGACTTGTCCGTTTTTTTTGCTGTTTTGGCTGCTCAGTGAGTCGTGAGGGTTTCGTGCTCTTTGTGCGCTGTAGTCTTGAATCCTCTCAAGTCCGCACCTTCAGCCAGGGTTCGTGCATCTACGAGCAAATGCGGGTAGCGATCGAGCAGGCGCATCAGCAGCATCAACGCTTTTGGTGGCAGTACCTCACCGCGCTCATAGCGGGAAAACGCGTTGTGCCCGCCACCTGATAACAGCGCTACCGCTTCTTTTTGAGAGAGATTCAGTTTGCGCCGGACACGTTTGATCTCTTCGCCAATCATTCGCCTGGCCGCATTGACCAGCTCATCACCGGCGTGGTCATAGCGATCCGAGCAGCTTGAATCGAGCTCGACTTCGCCGCACATCTGACATTCCCAGCCAGACAAGTCATCGACCCGGCGTTCCAGTCCCTTGACGCTGATGGTTTCGCCGCGACCTTCGAAATGCAACATGCCCTCCGGGGCACCACAGCTGAAGCATTGCTGGTGTTTCATGAGTTTTTCTCCTTGAAGGAAATTACCGGTGAGCCTCCGCTGGGGCGGTACGTCACTTTCAGGTAAATCTGCAGACCGTGTGAATTGGCGTGGTAGACGTCATGCCAGACTCGATGATCGTCATAGGTGGTCATCGATTTATAGAACTGTTTTCGTTCAAGCCCATGGATGACCTGCTGCATATCCGAGACGTTTAAACCGAGCGTCCGAGCAGTGTTCTTCGCAGTGCTGGTGAAAGCTTTCCCTTTTAGCCGCCTGACATCCGCCTGTATCGCCACCAAGGCGTAATGGGGTGTGTTCTTTTCCATGGAACGGTGCGCCCTGTTCGTAAAATTACCCTTAAAGGGTAATTTTGACTAATCGAAAATCTCGTTTCATTTGCCTCCGATTGACCCTAGGCAGTTGCCGTCCTACACGAAGCTGACTAACATGTCAGAAAATTCATCCCATGATTGGATGAAAGGGCGGACTCTATGTCAGATATTTCTCCATTAATGAAACGCTCCCTGGTCGATCAGGCCCTGGAGCAATTGCGTCGACGAATCAGCGAGGGCGTGTGGGCTGTCGGCCAGCGCTTGCCCACCGAGCCAGAGTTGGTGGCGGAGCTGGGTATCAGCCGCAACACGGTGCGCGAAGCCATGCGCGTGCTGGCGTTTTCCGGTTTGATCGAGATCCGCCAGGGCGACGGCAGCTACGTGCGGGCGGTGGTCGATCCGCTGGATACCCTCAAGGTGTTGTCGCGCTGTTCGCTGGAACAGGCCCGGGAAACCCGGCACATCCTGGAAGTAGAGGCCATTGGCCTGGCGGCGCTGCGGCGTACCGATGAGGATTTGCTTGCCTTGCGCCAGGCGCTGAAAACCAGCGGCGAGCATTACCACGGCGACCTGGAGCACTACATTAAGTGCGACCTGGTGTTCCATCGCCTGCTGGTGGACGCCGCGCATAACCCGGCCCTCAGCGAGCTGTATCGCTATTTCTCCAACGTGATCGGCGCGCAATTGCGCCAGAGCCTCAACATCATTCCCCGTCATCAACATGTGTTCGATTTGCATATCGAGATTCTCGAAGCCGTCGAACGCCAGGATCCGGAGCGGGCCAAGGCCCTTTGCCGGCAGTTGATCAATGAACCCTGAACCAGAGCTTTCCATGTCCCGCGATCCGCTTGACCGCACCCCTTTGACGCCGAAAAAACGCGCCGCCGAACTCGAAGAACTGTTGATCGACGCCGAAGCCGACGATGAGCAGGCCCAGCAGAGCCACCCGTTGGTACGACGTCCCTGGTTGTTGCTGCTTGGGTTGATTCTGGTGGCGCTGAACTTGCGTCCGGCGCTGTCGAGCATGGCGCCGTTGCTCAGCGAGGTTTCCAAGAGCCTTGGCCTGTCGGCTGCGCAAGCAGGTTTGCTGACGACCCTGCCCGTGCTTTGCCTGGGATTGTTCGCACCGCTGGCGCCTGTGCTGGCGCGACGCTTTGGTGCTGAGCGCGTCGTGCTGGGCATTTTGCTGACCCTGGCCTGCGGCATCGTCTTGCGCAGTTCGTTCGGCCAGTTCGGCTTGTTCGCCGGCAGCATCCTGGCGGGCGCCAGCATCGGCGTCATCGGGGTGCTGCTGCCCGGCATCGTCAAGCGCGACTTCGCCAAGCAGGCCGGCACCATGACCGGTGTCTACACCATGGCGCTGTGCCTGGGCGCGGCGATGGCGGCCGGGGCGACGGTGCCGTTGAGCGAGCACCTTGGCCACGACTGGGCCTTGGGCCTGGGGTTCTGGGCGGTCCCGGCGCTGCTGGCTGCGGTGTTCTGGTTGCCGCAAGTGGGCGAAAAACACGGTGCCCATCAGGTGGCGTACCGGGTTCGCGGCTTGCTGCGCGATCCCCTGGCCTGGCAAGTGACCTTGTACATGGGGCTGCAGTCCTCCCTGGCCTACATCGTCTTTGGTTGGCTGCCCTCGATCCTGATTGGGCGTGGCCTGACCCCGACCCAGGCCGGGCTCGTGCTGTCCGGTTCGGTCATCGTGCAGCTGATCAGTTCGCTGGCGGCGCCTTGGCTGGCCACGCGCGGCAAGGACCAGCGCCTGGCCATCGTGGTCGTCATGGTCATGACCCTGGGCGGGTTGTTCGGTTGCCTTTACGCACCCATCGATGGCTTGTGGGGCTGGGCGATCCTGCTGGGCCTGGGGCAGGGCGCGACGTTCAGCCTGGCGCTCACGCTGATCGTGTTGCGTTCGCGGGACGCCCATGTGGCCGCCAACCTGTCCGGCATGGCCCAGGGCTTTGGTTATACGCTGGCGTCGCTGGGGCCCTTCGCGGTGGGCGTGGTCCACGACTTGACCGGCGGCTGGAATGCACTGGGCTGGATCTTCGGCCTGATTGGCCTGGGGGCGATCATTGCGGGCATCGGCGCGGGCCGGGCATTGTATGTCGGCGTCAGCAGCGAAAGGGTCTGACCTTCGTTGATATCATTTTCATGGCGAATGACGATGGTCTTCCCCACGGCGGCAGATTATCGTGCTGGCCTACTGAAACGTTTTTCGGAGCCTGTCCATGAGTGATGCCCACAACGCCTTGATCACCCGTTTTTACCAGGCCTTCCAGCGCCTGGACGCCGACGCCATGAGCGCCTGCTACACCGATGATGTGGTGTTCAGCGATCCAGCGTTCGGCGAACTGCGCGGGCGTGATGCCGGTGACATGTGGCGCATGTTGACGACCCGGGCCAAGGACTTCTCCCTGACCTTCGATAACGTGCGCAGCGACGAACGTACCGGCGGTGCGCACTGGGTGGCGACGTACCTGTTCAGCCAGACCGGCAACATCGTGATCAACGACATCCAGGCGCGCTTCGTGTTTCGCGATGGCAAGATCTGCGAACACCATGACAGCTTCGATCTGTGGCGCTGGTCCCGCCAGGCGCTGGGCACCAAGGGCCTGTTGCTGGGCTGGACGCCGCTGGTGCGCAACGCCGTCAGGGCCCAAGCGCTCAAGGGGCTGCGGGCGTTCCAGGCCAGTCGCTGATAAGATCGCGGTTTGTCCTGGCTCACCTGTTGAACATTTTGTGACGACCGTCGACTTATCCTCCGATCTGCCTGCACAAGGCGCCGCCGAACCGGACAAACCCTGGTTCGTCTACCTGGTGCGGGCCGCCAACGGCTCGCTGTACTGCGGCATCAGTGATGACCCGGTGCGGCGCTTCGCCAAGCATCAAAGCGGCAAGGGCGCGCGCTTCTTCCTGTCCAGCCCGGCAGTGGCCCTGGTGTACACCGAGGCCTGCCGCGACAAGGGCGAGGCCTTGCGTCAGGAGCGGCTGATCAAAAAGCTCAGGAAAAGCGCCAAGGAATGCCTGGTGGCCAGTGCGCTGCCCCTTCATCAGCCTGGCTGATAGGCCTTTATCAGGCCGGTAGGCTGGCCCGGTCAGGCGCGCTAAGCTGCAAGACTTCATTCCTGCAGTGGCGAATCTCATGTCAGAGTTGATTCTTCATCATTACCCGACGTCTCCTTTCGCGGAAAAAGCCCGGCTGTTGCTGGGTTTCAAGGGCTTGTCCTGGCGTTCGGTGAGCATCCCGCCAATGATGCCCAAGCCTGACCTGACGGCGCTGACGGGTGGCTATCGCAAGACGCCGGTGTTGCAGGTTGGCGCGGATATCTATTGCGATACGTCGCTGATTGCTCGTCGACTGGAGCAGGAGAAAGCCTCGCCGGCGCTGTTCCCTGAAGGCCGTGAGATGATCGCGGCGTCCTTCGCGGCATGGGCCGATTCGGTGGTGTTCCAGCATGCCGTGAGTCTGGTGTTCCAGCCGGAGTCGGTGGCGGTGCGGTTCGCCAAGCTATCGCCTGAAGCCATCAAGGCATTCATCAGCGACCGCGCCGGGTTGTTCAGTGGTGGCACGACCACGCGCTTGCCCGCCGACCAGGCCAAGCACCAGTGGCCGACGATCATGGCGCGCCTCGAACAACAATTGCAGCGCGAAGAGGGCGATTTCCTGCTGGGCGATCCGTCGATTGCCGACTTCGCCATGGCTCATCCGCTGTGGTTCCTCAAGGGCACGCCCGTCACTTCGCCGTTGGTGGACGAATACCCGGCGGTATCGGCGTGGCTCGCGCGGGTGCTGGGTTTCGGCCATGGCGCGTCGAGCCAGATGAGTTCCGAAGAAGCCTTGGAGGTTGCCCGCAATGCGACGCCGGCCGCGCTGCCGGATGAGTCGTTTGAAGAGCCGAACGGGTTCGCGGTTGGGCAGCAGGTGACCATCGCCGCGACGGACTATGGTGTCGATCCCGTGGCCGGGGAGTTGGTGTTTGCGGGCAGTGAGGCGTTGATCGTACGCCGGGAAGATGAGCGTGGCGGGGTGGTGCATGTGCACTTTCCGCGGTTTGGGTTTCGCGTCGAGGCTCGATGAACAACGAATGATCTTGTGGGAGCGAGCTTGGTGGGAGATTTGCTCCCACAAAGCTCGCGATGAGGCTCTCAAATCTATATCGCGGACAGCACCCTATCGAACTCGCACTCTGCCGAGCATCAGTTGCGGCGCTTGAGCTGATCAGTCAACGAAGTCGGCAACCCCTTGATGATCAACGTCCCAGCCTCTTCGTCATATTCGATCTTGGAACCCAGCAGGTGCGCTTCGAAGCTGATGGACAAGCCTTCGGCTCGGCCGGTGAAGCGGCGGAACTGGTTGAGGGTGCGTTTGTCGGCGGGGATTTCCGGCGATAGGCCGTAGTCCTTGTTGCGGATGTGATCGTAGAAGGCTTTCGGGCGCTCTTCGTCGATCAGCTCGGAGAGCTCTTCCAGGCCCATCGGCTCGCCGAGCTTGGCCTGGCTGCTGGCGTAGTCCACCAGGGTCTTGGTTTTCTCCCGAGCATCGTCTTCCGGCAGGTCTTCGCTTTCGACGAAGTCACTGAAGGCCTTGAGCAGGGTACGGGTCTCGCCGGGGCCGTCGACGCCTTCCTGGCAGCCGATGAAGTCACGGAAGTACTCCGAAACCTTCTTGCCGTTCTTGCCCTTGATGAACGAGATGTACTGTTTGGACTGCTTGTTGTTCTGCCATTCCGACACGTTGATCCGCGCCGCCAGGTGCAACTGGCCCAGGTCCAAGTGACGGGACGGGGTCACGTCCAGCTCATCGGTCACCGCCACGCCTTCGCTGTGGTGCAGCAGGGCGATGGCCAGGTAATCCGTCATGCCCTGTTGGTAATGCGCGAACAACACGTGGCCACCCACCGACAGATTGGACTCTTCCATCAGCTTTTGCAGGTGTTCCACCGCCACGCGACTGAACGCGGTGAAATCCTTGCCGCCGTCCAGGTATTCCTTCAACCAGCCGCTGAACGGATGCGCCCCGGACTCGGCGTGGAAAAAGCCCCAGGCCTTGCCTTGCTTGGCGTTATAACTTTCGTTGAGGTCGGCGAGCATGTTCTCGATGGCCGTGGACTCTGCCAGTTCGGAGTCGCGGGCATGGAGCACAGCAGGGGTGCCGTCGGGTTTTTTGTCGATCAGGTGGACGATGCAATGACGGATCGGCATGGATTTCTCGGCTGATGAAAGAGAGGAGGGCACGCTCCCCGAAAAAGGGCCCAGTGTACCGCAATCACTGGTTTTGGAACCCGGCAAAGGCCCTTTCAGAGCCGTCCGACAGCCTATATGCAATTTTTTAACGTTTTAGCGCAAGAAAGCTGACCAAATGGGTAGCTAGAGGCGGATATTTCATAGGCATTGTGCTAGTTTTGCCCGGTCTTACGCGATGTCACTGCGTTAAGCGTGCATTCAGCATCTGTCAGGTCGAACCAAACCCGGTTTTCGGCATCTATTACCCCGATCCGTCGTGGTGATTGCCGAGGGTGCCTGATCCACAGAGATCGGGCTCGATGGCTGACACTGCACTCTGCAATCCATATGAATTTGATAGGGAAGGAACACTACATGGCTCTTACTAAAGACCAACTGATCGCTGATTTGGCTGAATCTGTAGACGCACCAAAAGCTACCGTGCGTGCTCTGCTGGACCAACTGGGCCAAGTCGTTGCCGATCAGCTGGAAAATGGCGGCGAAATCACTCTGCCAGGCGTTGGCAAGCTGAAAGTCACCGAGCGTCCTGCCCGTACCGGCCGTAACCCTTCGACTGGCGCTGCCATCGAAATCGCTGCCAAGAAAGTGATCAAGCTGGTTGTGGCCAAAGGCCTGACCGACGCGGTCAACAAGTAAGACCGCTGTAAAAAAAACCGTGCCTCGGAGCGATCCGGGCACGGTTTTTTATTGTCTTGTAAAAAGTGGTCTGTGGTGAGGGCATTTGTGGGAGCAAGGCTTGCATCCACTCAGCCCTTGCGGACCCATCGCTCACGCCGCCAGATCTGCTGCTCGGACTTGGTCTGGAAAGTCCACGCCACAAAGCGACTCTGCTTCTGCCCCTGCGACATCTCCACCACCTGGCTCTCCAGCGCGCCAGCCTTCTTCAACGCAGTTTCGATCGCCGGCAGGTTCGAGGCTTTCGACACTAACGTACTGAACCACAGAACCTTGTGTTGGAAGTTCGCACTTTCGGCAATCAACTGCGTTACAAAGCGTGCTTCACCGCCTTCACACCATAACTCCGCCGATTGCCCGCCGAAGTTCAGCACCGGCAGCTTGCGCTTCGGATCAGCCTTGCCCAGGGCCCGCCACTTGCGCTCGCTGCCCTTGGTCGCTTCTTCCATCGAGGCGTGGAACGGCGGATTGCACATGGTCAGGTCGAAACGCTCGCCCGGTTCCAGCAAGCCGATGAGGATGTGCTTGCGGTTTTGTTGCTGGCGCAACTGGATGACCTTGTTCAGATCGTTGGACTGAACGATGGCCCTGGCGGCCGCCACGGCTGTCGGGTCGATCTCCGAGCCGAGGAAGTGCCAGCGGTATTCGCTGTTGCCGATCAGCGGATAAACGCAATTGGCGCCCATACCGATGTCCAGCACATTGACGATTGCGCCACGCGGCACCTTGCCGTCGTTCATGCTCGCCAGCAGGTCAGCGAGAAAGTGCACGTAATCGGCGCGGCCTGGAACCGGAGGGCAGAGGTAATCCGCGGGGATGTCCCAGTGCTGGATGCCATAGAACGCCTTGAGCAGCGCCCGGTTGAACACCCGCACCGCGTCGGGGCTGGCGAAGTCGATGCTTTCCTTGCCGTACGGGTTGGTGATCACAAACTTGGCCAGTTCGGGTGTGCTCTTGATCAGCGCCGGGAAGTCGTAACGACCCTGATGGCGGTTGCGCGGGTGCAGGCTGGCCTTCTCACGCGGCTCGACGGCTTTGCTTGGGGACGCGGCGTCAGGCTTCTTGCGTGCGGGTTTGGGAGTGCGGGGGGCGTTCATGGGCGTGGCCGATTCGGGTATGGCTGAAAATGGCGGGCATTGTCCCACATCCCGCGCGCTCTTGATGGTAATGCGGACTAAATGTGGGAGCGGGCTTGCTCGCGAAGGCGTCGGTACATTCCAAACAGAGACAAGCTGACCTACCGCTTTCGCGAGCAAGCCCGCTCCCACGAGGGTTGCTCATTGTCCGGGAGAAAGGGGCGGGCATAAAAAAGGAGGTCCAACAGGACCTCCTTTTTCATTGCGAACAACCGTTACAGACTGGCAATCCGCGCATGCTGCTCAGCCAGCTTGCCCAGGGCCTGTTCGGCCTCGGCCAGCTTGGCCCGTTCCTTCTCGATGACCTCGGCCGGCGCCTTGTCGACGAAGCCGGCGTTGGACAGCTTGCCGCCGACCCGCTGCACTTCGCCTTTGAGGCGCAGGATTTCCTTGTCCAGGCGCGCCAGTTCGGCCGCCTTGTCGATCAGCCCGGCCATCGGCACCAGCACTTCCATTTCGCCGACCAATGCGGTGGCCGACAGAGGCGCTTCTTCACCCGCAGCCAGCACGGTCACCGATTCAAGCTTCGCCAGCTTCTTGAGCAACGCTTCGTTTTCGTTCAGGCGGCGCAGGTCTTCGGCGCTGGCGTTTTTCAGGAACAGGGTCAGCGGCTTGCCCGGGCCGATGTTCATTTCGGCGCGGATGTTACGCAGGCCGAGCATGAAGGTCTTGAGCCACTCGATGTCGTCCTCGGCCGCTGGATCGATGCGGCTCTCGTTGGCCACCGGCCACGGTTGCAGCATGATCGTCTTGCCTTGGATGCCCGCCAGCGGTGCGATGCGCTGCCAGATTTCCTCGGTGATGAATGGCATGAACGGATGCGCCAGGCGCAGGGCCACTTCCAGTACGCGCACCAGGGTGCGGCGGGTGCCGCGCTGGCGTTCGACCGGTGCGTTTTCGTCCCACAGCACAGGCTTGGACAGTTCCAGGTACCAGTCGCAATACTGGTTCCAGATGAACTCGTACAGGGCTTGCGCGGCCAGGTCGAAACGGAACTGGTCCAGTTGGCGGGTCACTTCGGCTTCGGTGCGTTGCAACTGGGAAATGATCCAGCGATCGGCCAGGCTCAGCTCATAGGCTTCGCCGTTCTGGCCGCAGTCTTCGCCCTTGTCCAGCACGTAGCGCGCAGCGTTCCAGATTTTGTTGCAGAAGTTGCGATAGCCTTCGACGCGGCCCATGTCGAACTTGATGTCGCGACCGGTGGACGCCAGCGAACAGAAGGTGAAGCGCAGGGCGTCGGTGCCGTAGCTGGCGATGCCTTCGGCGAATTCTTCGCGGGTGGCTTTCTCGATCTTCTTCGCCAGTTTTGGCTGCATCAGGCCGGAGGTGCGTTTCTGCACCAGGGTTTCCAGGTCGATACCGTCGATGATGTCCAGCGGGTCCAGGACGTTGCCCTTGGACTTGGACATTTTCTGGCCCTGGCCGTCGCGCACCAGGCCGTGGACGTAGACGGTCTTGAACGGTACTTGCGGGGTACCGTCTTCGTTTTTCATCAAGTGCATGGTCATCATGATCATCCGGGCGACCCAGAAGAAAATGATGTCGAAGCCGGTGACCAGCACGTCGGTGGAGTGGAATTTCTTCAGGAACTCGGTCTGCTGCGGCCAGCCCAGTGTGGAGAAGGTCCACAGGCCCGAGCTGAACCAGGTGTCGAGGACGTCGTTGTCCTGCGCCAGGGCAACGTCCGGACCGAGGTTGTGCTTGGCGCGGACTTCGGCTTCATCGCGGCCGACATAGACCTTGCCCGACTCGTCGTACCAGGCCGGGATGCGGTGGCCCCACCACAGCTGACGGCTGATGCACCAATCCTGGATGTCGCGCATCCACGAGAAGTACATGTTCTCGTATTGCTTGGGCACGAACTGGATGCGGCCATCTTCCACGGCGGCAATCGCAGGCTCGGCCAACGGCTTGGTGGACACGTACCACTGGTCGGTCAGCCACGGCTCGATGATGGTGCCGGAGCGGTCGCCTTTCGGGACTTTCAGGGCGTGATCGTCGACGCTGACCAGCAGGCCGGCGGCCTCGAACGCCGCGACGATCTGCTTGCGTGCTTCGAAGCGGTCCAGGCCGGCGTATTCGGCCGGGATCTGGCCGTCGACGTTTTCGTTCAGGGTGCCGTCGAGGTTGAAGGCCTGGGCGGCCGGCAACACATGGGCGTTCTTGTCGAAGATGTTCAGCAGCGGCAGGTTGTGGCGCTTGCCGACTTCGTAGTCATTGAAATCGTGGGCCGGGGTGATTTTCACGCAGCCGGTGCCGAATTCGGGGTCGCAGTAATCGTCGCCGATGATCGGGATCCGACGGCCAACCAATGGCAACTCGACAAACTTGCCGATCAGGGCCTGGTAGCGCTCGTCGTTCGGGTTCACCGCCACGGCGGAATCGCCCAGCATGGTTTCCGGACGCGTGGTGGCGACGATCAGGTAATCCTTGCCGTCGGCGGTCTTGGCGCCGTCGGCCAGCGGGTATTTCAGGTTCCACAGGAAACCTTTCTCGTCGTGGTTCTCCACTTCGAGGTCGGAAATGGCCGTGTGCAACTTGGTGTCCCAGTTGACCAGGCGCTTGCCGCGATAGATCAGCCCGTCCTCGTGCAGGCGCACGAAGGCTTCCTTCACCGCTTCCGAGAGGCCGTCATCCATGGTGAAGCGCTCGCGGCTCCAGTCCACGGATGAACCGAGGCGGCGGATCTGGCGGCTGATGTTGCCACCGGATTCGTCTTTCCATTCCCAGACTTTCTCGAGGAACTTCTCGCGACCCAGGTCATGGCGATTCTGGCCCTGGGCTTCAAGGCGGCGCTCCACCAGCATCTGCGTGGCGATACCGGCGTGGTCGGTGCCCGGCTGCCACAAGGTGTTGCGACCTTGCATGCGGCGGAAACGGATCAAGGCGTCCATGATCGCATTGTTGAAGCCATGGCCCATGTGCAGGCTGCCGGTGACGTTCGGCGGCGGGATCATGATGGTGTAGGAATCGCCCGCGCCTTGCGGAGCGAAATAATTCTCGGACTCCCAGGTGTTGTACCAGGAAGTTTCAATGGCGTGCGGCTGGTAGGTCTTATCCATGCGCGGCGGGACCCTATTGGCATTTATTCAGGAAAAGCCGGGAAGTATAGCGGGGCGTGGGGCGCAGGGCGAGTCGGGGTGGCTGCGATCGCTTCATTCAAGCCGAGAAACATTGTGGCGAGGGAGCTTGCTCCCGCTGGGGCGCGAAGCGGCCCCAAAACTAACAGGCTTTTCACGACTGCTTCGCAGTCGAGCGGGAGCAAGCTCCCTCGCCACAAAAGCAACCACAACCGGGTTACCGGGTTATTCGTACTGGCTGAGCAACCGCTCCATCCGCGCATCCAGCCGGCGCTTGATCTCGGTTTCGATGTGCGGGGCGAAGTCGTCGATGACGTCTTGCATGATCAACTGCGCGGCAGCGCGCAATTCGCGGTCCAGGTGCAGCAGGGCGTCGGGGCCCTTGGCTTCGGCCTTGGCGGCAGGCTCGGGTTCGGGCTGGCCGTTGATCGGATCGAACAGCAGGGGAATCTGTTCGTCATGCACCGGCTCATGAGCAGGCTCATGCACGACCGTGTCGGTCAGCAGCGGTGGTTGGAGGTTGTCGTCGCCGAGCAGTTGGCGGATCGACTCAAGGTCATCCAGCAGGTGCGCGGGCTTTTGTGGCGATTTTGGAGTGTCCATCGTAGGGCTCAGAGTCGCTGTAAACGGTGGTCTTGCAGAGGATAGCCCTGTTCGCGGTAGAAACGGAAACTCTCCCGCGCGGCTTGTCGAATGGCCGGGTCTTCCACCACCACTTCCGCCACACGGGCGAAGCGCTGGGCAAAGGCCGGTACTTTCAGGTCGAGGTTGACCAACAGGTCCTGGTGCTGACCGCAGTCATTCCCCAGTCCCAGTACGATCAGGCCCTCGGGTTCGCTTTCGGCCGGGCCGTGGGGCACGAAGCTCTCGCCCTTGAATGCCCACAGCCGTGCGTCCAGGTCCTCGCGCTGGGTGGCATCGCTGCAATGCAGGTAGATGCGGTGTCCCATGCGCCAAGCCTTTTCGGTGAGCTTGCAGGCGAAATCCAGCCGCGCCGACGGATCGGCGCTGGGCAGGATATAAAAATCGACTTTGGTCATTGCGGTTCCTGAGCCGTCGATGGCGCCACCCGAGGGCGACGCCAACGACGGTCATTGGTGTCAGGCCTTGGCGCGGTCCAACAGGTACTGGGTCAGCAGGGGCACCGGACGACCGGTGGCGCCCTTGTCCTTGCCGCCGCTGGTCCAGGCCGTGCCGGCGATGTCCAGATGAGCCCAGTTCAGGTTCTTGGTGAAGCGCGACAGGAAGCAGGCCGCGGTAATGGTCCCGGCTTTCGGGCCGCCGATGTTGGCGATGTCGGCGAACGGGCTGTCCAGTTGTTCCTGGTACTCGTCGAACAGTGGCAACTGCCAGGCGCGGTCGTCGGCTTGCTGGCCGGCGCTGAGCAGTTGGCCGATCAGCTCGTCGTTATTGCCCAGCAGGCCCGAGGTGTGGGCGCCGAGGGCGACGACGCAGGCGCCGGTCAGGGTCGCGATGTCGATCACCGCTTGCGGCTTGAAGCGTTCGGAGTAGGTGAGGGCGTCACACAGCACCAGGCGGCCTTCGGCGTCGGTGTTGAGGATTTCCACGGTCTGGCCGCTCATGGTCGTGACGATATCGCCCGGACGCGAAGCCGTGCCGCTGGGCATGTTCTCGGCGCAGGCCAGGATGCACACCAGGTTGATCGGCAGTTGCAGTTCGAGCACGGCGCGCAGGGTGCCGAACACGCTCGCGGCGCCGCCCATGTCGTACTTCATTTCATCCATGCCGGCGCCCGGCTTGAGGCTGATGCCGCCGGTGTCGAAGGTGATGCCCTTGCCGACCAGTGCGTACGGCTTCTCGGACTTCTTGCCGCCGTTGTATTGCATGACGATCAGGCGTGGTGGCTGGGCGCTGCCCTGGCCCACGGCATAGAACGAACCCATGCCCAGGTCCTTGATCTTCTTCTCGTCGAAGACTTCGACTTTCAGGCCCTTGAACGCTTTGCCCAGTGCCTTGGCCTGTTCGCCCATGAAGGTCGGGTGGCAGATGTTCGGCGGCAGGTTGCCCAGGTCACGGGTGAACGCCATGCCATTGGCAATCGCGGTGGCGTGGGTCACGGCGCGCTGGACTTCAGCCTGGGCGGCCTTGATGGTCAGCAGGGTGATTTTCTTCAGGGCGCGAGGTTCGGCTTTCTGGCTCTTGAACTGGTGGAATTGATATTCGCCGTCCACCAGGGTTTCGGCCAGCAGGCGGTTCTTGCCATAGCTGTCGCGACCCTTGACCACCAACTCGTCCAACGCCAGGACGGCATCACCGCCGCCGAGGCCTTTAAGGGTGGCCAACACGCCGGCGATGATTTTACGGAACGGACGGTCGCCCAGTTCGGCGTCCTTGCCCACGCCCACCAGCAGCACGCGCTCGGCCTTGAGGTTGGGCAGGCTGTGCAACAGCAGGCTCTGGCCGACCTTGCCGGCCAGGTCGCCGCGCTTGAGCACGGCGCTGATGGCCCCGCCGCTCAGGCTGTCAAGCTGGGTGGCGACGACGCCGAGCTGGCGGTTTTCGCCGACGGCAACCACCAGCGTGGCGGTTTTCAACGTTTCTGGGCTGACGCTTTTTACAACCAGTTCCATGTCCGGATCCCTGAATGAATGGTCAAGAGGCCAGGCGCCGAAACAATGGCGCGCTGAACAGCTGTCTTCTATATAAAAGAAGCGCCGGTACTTGCCGGCGACAAAGGCCGCAGTTTGAACCCCGGCGCCCGAGCCTGACAACCCTCGGCGCCCCTAACTTTTCGGCTTTGAGCAGCGGGTTAAAGCGTGCGAAGTGACAGGCGCCTTCAATCACAGGATAATGCGGCTCTTTTTTCGGCGGCTCGCAATATGAGTCGGCTCGATACGTTTCTTGTTCGGCCGCCTAGCCTGACAATCGTGGAGTGTCTGGTTTGATCGTCTTTCGTTATCTGTCCCGCGAAGTCCTGCTGACCCTGAGCGCCGTCAGCGCCGTGCTGCTGGTCATCATCATGAGCGGGCGCTTCATCAAATACCTCGCCCAGGCAGCCTCCGGTGCCCTGGATCCGGGTTCACTGTTCCTGATCATGGGGTTCCGCCTGCCCGGCTTCCTGCAATTGATCCTGCCGCTGGGGTTGTTCCTCGGCATTTTGCTGGCCTACGGGCGCTTGTACCTGGACAGCGAAATGACCGTGCTGTCGGCCACCGGCATGAGCCAGCAACGCCTGTTTCGCATGACGCTGTTCCCGGCCACCTTGGTGGCGCTGGTGGTGGCGTGGCTGAGCCTGAGCCTGTCGCCCCAGGGCGCCAACCAATTCCAGCTGCTGATCAACCAGCAGGACGCCATGACCGAATTCGACACCCTGGTACCAGGGCGCTTCCAGGCCCTGCGCGACGGCACCCGGGTGACCTACACCGAACAGCTCTCGGATGACCGGGTCGACCTGGGCGGCGTCTTCATCACGCAAAAGAATGTGTCTGCGGACACCAAGAAGGACCGTGGTATTTCCGTGCTGGTGGCCGAGAAGGGCCGGCAGGAAATCAACCCCGACGGCAACCGCTACCTGATCCTGGAAAATGGCTATCGCTACGACGGCAAGCCAGGGCAGGCCGATTACCGGGCCATCAAGTACGACACCTATGGCGTGCTGCTGCCCAAGCCCGAGGTCAGCGACGAAGTCACCGACCGCGACGCGATGCCGACCGCCAGCCTGCTGGGCAACGAAGACATTCGCGCCCGCACCGAGCTGCAATGGCGCCTGTCGCTGCCGCTGCTGGTATTCATCGTGACCCTCATGGCGGTCCCGCTGTCGCGGGTCAACCCGCGACAGGGCCGTTTCCTCAAGTTACTGCCGGCGATTCTCCTGTATATGGCTTACCTGACCATCCTGATTTCCGCCCGCGGCGCATTGGAGAAGGGCAAGATCCCGCCGGCGCTGGGCTTGTGGTGGGTGCACGGCATCTTCCTGGCCATCGGCCTGGGGCTGCTCTATTGGGAGCCGCTGCGCCTGAAGCTGGCCAGCCGTCGCAGTGCGATGGAGGTGGCCCGTGGTTAAACTCGACCGCTACATCGGCAGCAGCGTGTTCATGGCGATCCTCGCAGTGCTGGGGATCATCCTTGGCCTGGCGACCTTGTTTGCCTTCATCGATGAAATGAGCGACGTCAGCGATACCTACACCCTGATGGACGTGGCGAGCTATGTGCTGCTGACCGCGCCACGCCGTCTGTACGACATGCTGCCGATGGCCGCGCTGATCGGCTGCCTGATCGGCCTGGGCAGCCTGGCCAGTAACAGCGAACTGACCATCATGCGCGCCGCCGGCGTGTCCATTGGTCGGATTGTCTGGGCGGTGATGAAGCCCATGCTGGTGTTGATGCTGGTGGGCCTGCTGATCGGTGAGTACATCGCCCCGGCCACCGAAAACACCGCCCAGGCCAACCGCTCCCTGGCCCAGGGCGGCGGTGATGCGCAAAGCGCCAAGCACGGCCTGTGGCACCGCCAGGGCGACGAGTTCATCCACATCAACTCCGTCCAACCCAACGGCATTCTGTACGGCGTGACCCGTTATCGCTTTGACGAGCAGCGGCACATGCTGTCGTCGAGCTTCGCCAAGCGTGCGCATTTCGTCAAGGACCACTGGCAACTGAGGGATGTGACCACCACGCTGTTCCATGACAAACGCACCGAGGTGGTCGCCGCCCGGAAGGAGCGTTGGAATGTGTCGATCAGTCCGGAGTTGCTCAGCACCGTGGTAATGGCGCCGGAGTCCTTGTCGATTACCGGTTTGTGGGGGTACATCCACTACCTGGCGGACCAGGGCCTGAATAACGGCCGCTATTGGCTGGCTTTTTGGGTCAAGGTGTTGCAACCGCTGGTCACTGCCGCCCTGGTGTTGATGGCGATTTCCTTCATTTTCGGCCCGTTGCGTTCGGTGACCCTGGGGCAACGGGTATTTACCGGCGTGCTGGTGGGCTTCACCTTCCGTATCGCCCAGGATCTGCTGGGGCCGTCGAGCCTGGTGTTCGGTTTCTCGCCGCTGTTTGCGGTGCTGGTGCCGGCCGGTATCTGCGCGCTGGCCGGGCTCTGGCTGCTGCGTCGGGCGGGTTGATCCATTTTCTTGTGGCGGGGGGAGCTTCTGTGGCGAGGGAGCTTGCTCCCGCTGGACTGCGCAGCAGGCCCCTGCAGCCTGCCTGACACATCGCCGTGGCGCATAATCGAGGGGCCGCTTCGCAGCCCAGCGGGAGCAAGCTCCCTCGCCACACGTGACGCTTGCGCGGTGTATCAGGTACAATTCCCGGCTATTTTTCGGCGGGCCATGCCTGCAGCCTTTTTGAGTGTTGATCCGTGAGTGATTTGAGTCATATCCGCAATTTCTCCATCATCGCCCACATTGACCATGGCAAGTCGACGCTGGCTGATCGCTTCATCCAGATGTGCGGCGGCCTGGCCGAGCGTGAAATGGAAGCCCAGGTCCTGGACTCCATGGACCTCGAGCGTGAGCGCGGGATCACCATCAAGGCCCATAGCGTTACCCTCTACTACAAGGCTCGCGACGGCGTCACCTATCAGCTGAACTTCATCGATACCCCCGGCCACGTCGACTTCACCTATGAAGTCAGCCGGTCGCTGGCGGCCTGTGAAGGCGCATTGCTGGTGGTCGACGCTGGCCAGGGCGTTGAAGCCCAGTCGGTTGCCAACTGCTACACGGCCATCGAGCAGGGCCTGGAAGTCATGCCGGTGCTGAACAAGATCGACCTGCCCCAGGCCGATCCGGACCGCGTGAAGGAAGAAATCGAGAAAATCATCGGCATCGACGCCACGGACGCGGTCACCTGCAGCGCCAAGACCGGCCTGGGCGTCGACGAAGTGCTCGAGCGCCTGGTCGCCACTATTCCTGCACCGACCGGCAATATCGAAGATCCGCTGCAAGCGTTGATCATCGACTCCTGGTTCGACAACTACCTGGGCGTGGTCTCCCTGGTTCGCGTGCGCCATGGCCGCGTGAAGAAAGGCGACAAGATCCTGGTCAAGTCCACCGGCAAGATCCACCTGGTGGACAGCGTTGGTGTCTTCAACCCGAAACACACCGCCACCGTCGACCTGAAGGCCGGTGAAGTGGGCTTCATCATCGCCGGTATCAAGGACATCCACGGGGCGCCGGTCGGCGACACCCTGACCTTGAGCTCTACCCCCGACGTCGATGTGCTGCCAGGCTTCAAACGCATCCAGCCGCAGGTCTACGCCGGCCTGTTCCCGGTCAGCTCCGACGACTTCGAGGATTTCCGCGAAGCACTGCAAAAGCTGACCCTGAACGACTCGTCGCTGCAGTACACCCCGGAAAGCTCCGACGCCCTGGGCTTCGGTTTCCGTTGCGGGTTCCTTGGCATGCTGCACATGGAAATCATCCAGGAGCGCCTGGAGCGCGAGTACGACCTGGACCTGATCACCACGGCGCCGACGGTAATCTTCGAACTGCTGCTCAAGAACGGCGAAACCATCTACGTCGACAACCCGTCCAAGTTGCCGGACCTGTCGGCCATCGAGGACATGCGCGAGCCGATCGTGCGGGCCAACATCCTTGTGCCTCAGGAGCACCTGGGTAACGTCATTACCCTGTGCATCGAGAAGCGCGGCGTGCAGCACGACATGCTGTTCCTCGGCACGCAGGTCCAGGTGACCTATGACCTGCCGATGAACGAAGTGGTGCTGGACTTCTTCGACCGTCTCAAATCCACCAGTCGCGGCTATGCTTCGCTGGACTATCATTTCGATCGTTACCAATCGGCTAATCTGGTAAAGCTGGATGTGCTGATCAACGGTGAGAAAGTCGATGCCCTGGCATTGATCGTGCACCGCGACAACGCGCACTACAAAGGTCGTGCATTGACCGAGAAGATGAAGGAACTGATTCCGCGGCAGATGTTCGATGTGGCAATCCAGGCCGCCATTGGCGGGCAGATTGTGGCGCGTACAACCGTCAAGGCGCTCAGAAAGAACGTATTGGCCAAATGCTACGGCGGCGACGTCAGCCGTAAGCGCAAGCTGTTGGAAAAGCAGAAGGCCGGTAAAAAACGCATGAAGCAGGTCGGTAACGTGGAAATTCCACAGGAAGCCTTCCTCGCGGTGCTCAGGTTGGATAGTTAGGTCCTATGTCGCTAAATTTCCCGCTGTTGCTGGTTATCGCCGTGTTTGTCTGCGGTCTGTTGGCGTTGCTTGATCTGTTGTTCCTGGCGCCTCGGCGCCGGGCGGCCATCGCCTCGTATCAGGGCAGCGTCAGCCAGCCTGATGGTGTAGTGATCGAAAAACTCAACAAGGAACCGCTGCTGGTCGAATACGGCAAGTCGTTCTTCCCGGTGCTGTTCATCGTGCTGGTGCTGCGTTCGTTCCTGGTGGAACCGTTCCAGATCCCGTCCGGCTCGATGAAGCCGACCCTGGATGTGGGCGATTTCATCCTGGTGAACAAGTTTTCCTACGGGATCCGCCTGCCGGTGATCGACAAGAAAGTCATCGAGGTGGGTGACCCGCAACGCGGCGATGTCATGGTGTTCCGCTTCCCTAGCGACCCGAACGTCAATTACATCAAGCGCGTGGTCGGCCTGCCGGGCGACACGATCCGCTACACCGCTGACAAGCGTTTGTTCGTCAATGGCGAATCGGTGGCCGAACAGTTGCTCGGCTCCGAACCGGGGACGCTGGGCAGTGCCGAACTCTACCGGGAAAAACTTGGTGAGGCCGAGCACCTGATCCGCAAGGAAATGAGCCGCTACCGCGCCGCGCCGGACCGTTCCTGGACCGTGCCGGCGGGGCACTATTTCATGATGGGCGACAACCGTGACAACTCCAACGACAGCCGTTACTGGGATGATCCGAACATTCCCAAGAACCTGCTGGGCATGGTCCCCGACCGGAACATCGTCGGCAAGGCCTTCGCGGTCTGGATGAGCTGGCCGGAACCCAAACTCAGTCACCTGCCGAATTTCTCGCGGGTTGGCCTGATCAAGTAATCACCCACGGCGCTGTTGAACACAGCGCCGAATGCTTTTCTGGAGCCTGTACAAGGGTTGCCCGGAGGCATGAAGCCAACGATAGTCAGGACGTCATTTTTGAACACAGCGTTAATTGTCCCAAGCCAACGGTGCCTTGCCGCCGTGGCGGTGGAATCCAGCCACGAACTCAGCGTGGGTAAACCGTGAGCGTTTCTCTAAGCCGTCTCGAGCGTCAGCTCGGCTACACCTTCAAGGACCCGGACCTGATGCTCCTGGCCCTCACTCACCGCAGTTTTGCCGGGCGCAACAACGAACGCCTGGAATTCCTCGGTGACGCCATCCTTAACTTCGTCGCTGGCGAGGCGTTGTTCGAGCGCTTCCCGCTGGCCCGCGAAGGCCAGTTGTCGCGTTTGCGCGCGCGACTGGTAAAAGGTGAGACGCTGGCCGTATTGGCCCGTGGTTTCGACTTGGGCGATTACCTGCGCCTGGGCTCCGGTGAGTTGAAAAGCGGCGGTTTCCGGCGCGAGTCGATCCTGGCCGATGCCCTGGAAGCGTTGATTGGTGCGATCTACCTGGATTCAGGCATGGAAATGGCGCGCGAACGCGTGCTGGCCTGGCTGACCTCCGAAATCGACAGCCTGACGCTGGTGGACACCAACAAGGACCCGAAGACCCGCTTGCAGGAATTCCTGCAATCGCGCAGTTGCGAACTGCCGCGCTACGAAGTGGTGGACATCCAGGGTGAGCCGCATTGCCGAACCTTCTTCGTCGAATGCGAAGTTGTCCTATTGAATGAAAAAAGCCGGGGTCAGGGTGTGAGTCGTCGTATTGCCGAACAGGTAGCGGCCGCCGCAGCACTGATTGCCCTGGGCGTGGAGAATGGCAATGACTGATACAACCGTCACCCGCTGCGGCTATGTCGCCATTGTCGGTCGGCCGAACGTGGGCAAGTCCACGCTGCTGAACCACATCCTGGGCCAGAAATTGGCGATCACCTCGCGCAAGCCCCAGACCACCCGCCACAACATGCTGGGCATCAAGACCGAAGGCGCCGTGCAGGCGATCTACGTCGACACCCCGGGCATGCACAAGGGCGGTGAAAAGGCCCTGAACCGCTACATGAACAAGACTGCCTCGGCGGCGTTGAAGGACGTCGACGTGGTGATCTTCGTGGTCGACCGCACCAAGTGGACCGAAGAAGACCAAATGGTCCTCGAACGCGTCCAGTACGTGACCGGCCCCTTGATCGTGGCGCTGAACAAGACCGACCGTATCGAAGACAAGGCTGAGCTGATGCCGCACCTGACCTGGTTGCAGGAGCAGTTGCCGAACGCCCAGATCATCCCGATCTCTGCCCAGCACGGCCATAACCTCGATGCGTTGGAGCGGGTGATTGCCGAACACCTGCCGGAAAACGATCATTTCTTCCCTGAAGACCAGATCACCGACCGCAGCAGCCGTTTCCTCGCCGCCGAGCTGGTGCGCGAGAAAATCATGCGCCAGATGGGCGCCGAGCTGCCGTACCAGATCACCGTCGAGATCGAAGAGTTCAAGCAACAGGGGAAGACCCTGCATATTCATGCGTTGATCCTCGTCGAACGTGACGGCCAGAAGAAAATCATCATTGGCGACAAGGGCGAGCGCATCAAGCGCATCGGCACCGAGGCGCGCAAGGACATGGAGCTGCTGTTCGACTCCAAGATCATGCTCAACCTGTGGGTCAAGGTGAAGGGTGGCTGGTCCGACGACGAGCGGGCGTTGCGTTCGTTGGGTTACGGCGACCTGTAAAACGTCCAGCGGTACACCACCGACCTTGTGGGAGCGGGCTTGCTCGCGAAGGCGGTGTGTCAGTTGACATCATCGTTGACTGACACGCCGCCTTCGCGAGCAAGCCCGCTCCCACATTGGTTTCGGGTTGTTTAGAAAATTTTGCCCGCTCAGTGAGAACTGCGACTTCAATGTCCCAACCCACCGCCCAGCCCGCCTACGTCCTCCACAGCCGTGCCTACCGCGAAAGTAGCGCCCTGGTGGACTTCCTCACGCCCCAAGGACGGCTGCGGGCGGTGTTGCGCGGAGCGCGGGGCAAGGCCGGGACGCTGGCGCGGCCGTTCGTGCCGCTGGAAGTCGAGTTCCGCGGCAGGGGCGAGCTGAAGAATGTCGGGCGCATGGAAAGCAACGGTGTCGCG
This sequence comes from Pseudomonas sp. SWRI179, assembly GCF_014268705.1. Classification (NCBI taxonomy): domain Bacteria; kingdom Pseudomonadati; phylum Pseudomonadota; class Gammaproteobacteria; order Pseudomonadales; family Pseudomonadaceae; genus Pseudomonas; species Pseudomonas sp. SWRI179. The sequence goes on from NZ_JABWRA010000026.1 coordinate 72,292, forward strand.
GCCTGGCTCAACGGCGAGGCGTTGTTCAGTGGTTTGTACCTCAATGAACTGCTGATCCGCCTGTTGCCCGCCGAAGATCCCCACCCGGCGGTCTTCGACCACTACACCGCCACACTGCTGGCCCTAGCCGAAGGCCGGCCACTGGAACCGCTGCTGCGCTCGTTCGAGTGGCGGCTGCTGGATGACCTGGGTTATGGCTTTGCGCTGAATACCGACCTGCACGGCGAGTCCATCGCGGCTGATGGCCTGTACCGCTTGCAAGTGGACGCCGGCCTGGAGCGGGTCTACCTGCTGCAACCAGGGCTGTTCAACGGTGCCGAACTGCTGGCCATGGCCGAGGCCGACTGGCGTGCGCCGGGTGCCTTGTCGGCGGCCAAGCGCCTGATGCGCCAGGCCCTGGCCGTGCATCTGGGTGGTCGGCCACTGGTCAGTCGCGAGCTGTTTCGCAAGCCCTGATCAACCCGTATGCTGTGGGCCGACTATTTGTCCTTTTCAGGAGCCTTTTCGTGAGCACCAGCAATCGCATTCTTCTCGGCGTGAACATCGACCATGTCGCCACCCTGCGCCAGGCCCGTGGTACGCGCTACCCGGATCCGGTCAAGGCCGCACTGGACGCGGAAGAAGCGGGGGCCGACGGCATCACCGTGCACCTGCGTGAAGACCGTCGCCACATCCAGGAGCGCGACGTGCTGCTGCTCAAGGACGTGCTGCAAACCCGCATGAACTTTGAAATGGGCGTGACCGAGGAAATGATGGCGTTCGCCGAGCGCATCCGCCCGGCGCACATCTGCCTGGTGCCGGAGACGCGCCAGGAACTGACCACCGAAGGCGGCCTCGATGTAGCGGGCCAGGAGTCGCGGATCAGCCTGGCGGTGGAACGCCTGTCGAAAATCGGCGCCGAGGTCTCGCTGTTCATCGATGCCGACGAACGGCAAATCGAGGCAGCCAAGCGTGTCGGCGCCCCCGCCATCGAACTGCACACCGGCCGGTACGCCGACGCCGAGACCCCCACGGACGTGGCCGATGAGCTGCAACGGGTCGCCGATGGCGTCGCCTTTGGCCTGGCCCAAGGCTTGATCGTCAACGCCGGCCATGGCCTGCACTACCACAACGTCGGCGCCGTCGCGGCCATCAAGGGCATCAACGAACTGAACATCGGCCATGCACTGGTGGCCCATGCCTTGTTCGTCGGGTTCAAGTCGGCTGTGTCGGAGATGAAGGCGCTGATCCTGGCTGCCGCCAAGTCCTGATCCACCACAAAACTTCTGAACACCCCAATAAAACTGTGGGAGCGGGCTTGCTCGCGAAAGCGGTGTGTCAGCCACTTCAATGGTGACTGACCTGACGCCTTCGCGAGCAAGCCCGCTCCCACAGGGGATCTGGGTAGGTACAAGACTTGTGGGTATCCAAGTAAAGCTGTGGGAGTGGGCAGCTGTCAGAGCTGCGGGGATTCCTGGCTCGGCTTGCTCTTGTCCACACCCGGCACATGCAGATTGCCCTCGGCCACTTGGTCGCCTTCAAGCTGCGGCTGTGTCACCCAGGTCAGGATGTCGTAGTAGCGACGGATGTTCGCCACGAAATGCACCGGTTCGCCGCCCCGGGCGTAGCCGTAGCGGGTCTTGCTGTACCACTGTTTCTGGGACAGGCGCGGCAGGATTTTCTTCACGTCCAGCCATTTGTTCGGGTTCAGCCCTTCCTTGGCCGCCAGTTTGCGGGCGTCGTCCAGGTGGCCGCTGCCCACGTTATAGGCGGCAAGGGCGAACCAGGTACGGTCCGGCTCCTCGATGCTCTCGTCCAGCTGTTCCTTCATGTAGGCCAGGTACTTGGCGCCGCCCATGATGCTTTGTTTCGGATCCAGTCGGTTGGACACGCCCATGGCCTGGGCGGTGTTCTGGGTCAGCATCATCAGGCCGCGCACGCCGGTCTTGGACGTGACCGTTGGTTGCCAGAGCGATTCCTGGTAGCCAATGGCAGCCAGCAGGCGCCAATCGACTTTCTCTTTCTTGGCGTAAGCCTTGAAGTGTTGCTCATATTTGGGCAACCGTTGCTGCAAATGCTGGGCGAAAGTTGTTGCGCCCATGTAGCCGAGGACGTCGACGTGCCCGTAGTAGCGGTCCTTGAGCCGCTGCAGCGTGCCGTTTTTCTGCACCTTGTCCAGATAGGCGTTGATTTCGTTGAGCAGGCTATTGTCTTCGCCGGGGCCCACCGCCCAGCTTTGGCTGCGGACGTCGCCAAGGTCGAAGGCGACGCGCACGTTGGGGAAGTACACCTGGTTCATCGCCACTTCGTTGGAGTCCACCAGCGTCAGGTCGATCTGGCCCTCGTCCACCATGCGCAGCAGGTCGACCACCTCAACCGCGTCGGACTCTTCGTATTCGATGCCCGGGTATTGCTGCTTCAACTGCGCCAGTTGTTCGGCATGGCTGCTGCCCTTGAGCACCATGATTTTCTTGCCCGCCAGGGCGGCCGCGTCGGTGGGGCGGGATTGGCCGTTGCGGTAGATGATTTGGGGGGTGACTTCCAGGTAGGAGCGGGAAAACCGCACCTGCTTCTTGCGCTGTTCGCTGCTGACCAGGCCCGCGGCGGCCAGGACCGGCCCGTTGGGCTTGCCCACCTGGCCGAACAGGTCGTCGAGGTTGTCGGCGGTCTCGATTTTAAGCTCGACTCCCAAATCCTCGGCGAAACGCTTCACCAGCTCGTATTCGAAGCCGGTCTCACCACTGCGATCCTGGAAGTAGGTGGCGGGGCTGTTTCGGGTAACCACCCGCAGCACGCCATCCTCCTTTACGCGCTCCAGTGTGTTGGGTTTCTCAACACAACCACTGAGCACCAGGAAGAGTCCGGTTGCGATCAGCCATTTGGCATATCGCGGACGCAAAGCCGTTGGGGAAAACATCTGCGCAGTATACGCAAACGGCCCCTACCGCCATATCTCGACAGCAAAAGGCCAGTCTGCTAGCCGTTGCAAAACATGTCCGCAACACCGGCCGGCCGGGCTGTGGCGGGCTTTGCGCCGCTGAAAAATATCTGTGCGCGAACCTTGGCACGGGTGTCCAATACCGCCGTGCGCGCAAAGACCGACATTCGGCCAGCACCGCGCGTGCCGTTTCGGGTGCCGTTGCCGGCGGTTTAGGCTAGAATGCACGGCCTCAAAGCACACCCCCTTCCCGAGGCTGTCCCGAAGATGTTGATCCTGCGCGGCGCTCCTGCCCTTTCTGCCTTTCGCCACAGCAAACTCCTTGAGCAACTGAGCCAGAAGGTTCCGGCTGTCAGTGGCTTGTATGCTGAATTCGCTCACTTCGCCGAAGTCACCGGCGGTTTGACCGGCGACGAACAGCAGGTGCTCGCGCGCCTTCTGAAGTACGGCCCCAGTGTTCCTGTCCAGGAGCCGGCCGGTCGCCTGTTCCTGGTGTTGCCGCGTTTCGGCACTATTTCGCCGTGGTCGAGCAAGGCCAGCGACATCGCCCGCAACTGCGGCCTGGCGAAAATCCAGCGCCTGGAGCGCGGCATTGCCTTTTATGTCGCCGGTGAGTTCAGCGAGGCCGAGGCCCAGTTGATCGCCGAAGGCCTGCATGACCGCATGACCCAGGTCGTGCTCGGCAACCTGGAGCAGGCCGCCGGTCTGTTCAGTCACGCCGAACCCAAGCCCCTGACCGCCATCGACGTACTGGGCGGTGGCCGTGCCGCGCTGGAAAAAGCCAACGCCGAGCTGGGCCTGGCCCTGGCCGAAGACGAGATCGATTACCTGGTCAACGCCTTCCAGGGCTTGAAGCGCAACCCCCACGACATCGAACTGATGATGTTCGCCCAGGCCAACTCCGAGCACTGCCGCCACAAGATCTTCAACGCCAGTTGGGACATTGACGGCCAGGACCAGGAAAAAAGCCTGTTCGGCATGATCAAGAACACCTACCAGATGCACAACGAAGGTGTGCTGTCGGCCTACAAGGACAACGCGGCGGTGATCGTCGGCAGCGTTGCCGGTCGCTTCTACCCGAACCCCGAGACCCGCCAGTATGGTGCGGTCCAGGAGCCGGTGCACATCCTGATGAAGGTCGAGACTCACAACCACCCGACCGCCATTGCCCCGTTCCCGGGCGCGTCCACCGGTTCCGGTGGCGAGATCCGCGACGAAGGCGCCACCGGTCGCGGTGCCAAGCCCAAGGCCGGCCTGACCGGCTTCACCGTGTCGAACCTGCAGATCCCGGGCTTCGAGCAGCCATGGGAAAAGCCGTACGGCAAGCCTGAGCGCATCGTCAACGCCCTCGACATCATGATCGAAGGTCCCCTGGGCGGCGCGGCGTTCAACAACGAATTCGGCCGTCCGGCCCTGACCGGTTACTTCCGGACCTTCGAACAGTCCATCACCACTCCCCGTGGTGAAGAAGTCCGTGGTTACCACAAGCCGATCATGCTCGCTGGCGGCATGGGCAACATCCGCGCCGAACACGTGCAGAAAGGCGAGATCCTGGTCGGCTCCAAGCTGATCGTCCTCGGCGGCCCGGCCATGTTGATCGGCCTGGGTGGCGGCGCGGCTTCCTCCATGGCCACCGGCACCAGCTCGGCCGACCTGGACTTCGCTTCGGTCCAACGGGAAAACCCGGAAATGGAACGCCGTTGCCAGGAAGTCATCGACCGTTGCTGGCAGTTGGGTGAGCACAACCCCATCAGCTTCATCCACGACGTCGGCGCGGGCGGCCTGTCCAACGCCTTCCCGGAACTGGTCAACGACGGTGGTCGCGGTGGCCGCTTCGAATTGCGCAACATTCCGAACGACGAGCCGGGCATGGCCCCGCACGAAATCTGGAGCAACGAATCCCAGGAACGCTACGTCCTGGCGGTCGGTCCGGCCGACTTCGAACGCTTCCAGGCCATTTGCGAGCGCGAGCGTTGCCCGTTCGCGGTGGTGGGTGAAGCCACTGCTGAGCCACAACTGACCGTCACCGACAGCCACTTCGGCAACAGCCCGGTGGACATGCCGTTGGAAGTGCTGCTGGGCAAGGCCCCGCGCATGCACCGTTCGGCGGTTCGCGAAGCGGAGCTGGGCGACGATTTCGATCCGTCCACCCTCGACATCGCCGATTCCATCGAGCGCGTGCTGCATCACCCGGCCGTGGCGAGCAAGAGCTTCCTGATCACCATCGGCGACCGGACCATCACCGGCCTTGTGGCCCGCGACCAGATGGTTGGCCCATGGCAAGTGCCGGTGGCCGATGTGGCCGTGACCGCCACCAGCTTCGACGTCTACACCGGCGAAGCCATGGCGATGGGCGAGCGCACGCCGCTGGCGCTGCTGGACGCCCCGGCCTCGGGCCGCATGGCGATCGGCGAGACCCTGACCAACATCGCGGCGTCGCGCATCGGCAAGATGTCCGACATCAAGCTGTCGGCCAACTGGATGTCCGCCGCCGGTCACCCGGGTGAAGACGCCCGCCTGTACGACACCGTCAAGGCGGTCGGCATGGAGCTGTGCCCTGAGCTGGGCATCACCATTCCAGTGGGCAAGGACTCCATGTCCATGGCCACGCGCTGGAACGATGAAGGCGTGGACAAGAGCGTAACCTCGCCGCTGTCGCTGATCGTGACCGGTTTTGCGCCTGTCACCGATATCCGCCAGACCCTGACCCCGCAACTGCGCATGGACAAGGGCACCACCGACCTGATCCTGATCGACCTGGGCCGTGGCCAGAACCGCATGGGCGCCTCGATCCTGGCCCAGGTGCATGGCAAGCTCGGCTCGCAAGCACCGGACGTCGATGATGCCGAAGACCTGAAGGCGTTCTTCGCCGTGATCCAGGGCCTGAACGCCGACGGTCACCTGCTGGCCTACCACGACCGCTCCGACGGTGGTTTGCTGACCACCGTGGTGGAAATGGCCTTCGCCGGTCACTGCGGCCTGAGCCTGACCCTGGACAGCGTTGCCGAATCCAAGGCCGAGATCCCGGCGATCCTGTTCAACGAAGAACTGGGTGCCGTGATCCAGGTTCGCCAGGACGCCACGCCAGACATCCTTGCCCAGTTCAGCGCGGCCGGCCTGGCCGATTGCGTCTCGGTGATCGGCCAGCCGATCAACAACGCGCACATCAACATTACCTTCAACGGCGACACCGTCTTTGAAGGCCAGCGTCGCCTGTTGCAGCGCCAGTGGGCGCAAACTAGCTACCAGATCCAGCGCCTGCGGGACAACGCCGAGTGCGCCGAGCAGGAATTCGACGCGCTGCTGGAAGAAGACAACCCGGGCCTGAGCGCCAAGCTCAGCTACGACGTCAACGACAACGTGGCCGCGCCTTACATCAAGAAAGGCATTCGCCCACAAGTGGCGGTCCTGCGCGAGCAGGGCGTCAACGGTCAGGTGGAGATGGCGGCAGCGTTCGACCGCGCCGGTTTCAACGCGATCGACGTGCACATGAGCGACATCCTGGCCGGTCGTGTCGACCTGAACGACTTCAAGGGCATGGTCGCTTGTGGCGGTTTCTCTTACGGCGACGTACTGGGCGCCGGTGAAGGCTGGGCCAAGTCGGCGCTGTTCAACAGCCGCGCCCGCGATGCGTTCCAAGGTTTCTTCGAACGCACCGACAGCTTCACCCTCGGCGTGTGCAACGGTTGCCAGATGATGTCCAACCTGCACGAGCTGATTCCGGGCAGCGAGTTCTGGCCGCACTTTGTGCGTAACCGTTCCGAGCAGTTTGAAGCCCGCGTGGCGATGGTCCAGGTCCAGGAATCGAACTCGATCTTCCTGCAGGGCATGGCCGGTTCGCGCATGCCGATCGCCATCGCCCACGGCGAAGGCCACGCGGAATTCGAAAGCGAAGAAGCCTTGCTCGAAGCCGACCTGTCCGGTTGTGTGTCGCTGCGTTTTGTCGACAACCATGGCAAGGTCACCGAAACCTACCCGGCCAACCCGAACGGCTCGCCGCGCGGGATCACCGGCCTGACCAGCCGCGACGGCCGCGTCACGATCATGATGCCGCACCCGGAGCGGGTGTTCCGCGCGGTGCAGAACTCGTGGCGTTCGGACGACTGGAACGAAGACGCGCCATGGATGCGCATGTTCCGCAACGCGCGCGTCTGGGTGAACTAAGACGGTGTACAAGCTCTGCTTCTTCGTCCCGGACAGCCATGTGGACGAGGTCAAAAACGCCGTATTCGCTGCCGGTGGCGGGCGAATCGGCGACTATGACCACTGCGCCTGGCAAGTGCTGGGCCTGGGCCAGTTTCGCCCTTTGGACGGCAGCCAGCCGTTCATTGGCGAGGCGGGGCAGGTCGAGCAGGTCGAGGAATGGAAGGTGGAGCTGGTGGTGGCCGATGCGTTGATTCGCCCCGTGGTGGAGGCGCTGAAGCAGAGCCATCCCTACGAGACACCGGCGTATGAGGTGTGGCGGTTGGAGGATTTCTGATCTTCCCGCTGTTGCAATAAAAAACCCGCTGATCGATTCAGCGGGTTTTTTATTACGTGCAATTCCTGTGTACACAAACCCTTGTGGCGAGGGAGCTTGCTCCCGCTGGGACGGTCCGACGCCTCGGGCGTAGCGGCCCTAAGCTTTTGCGGTTGCTGCGCAACCGAGCGGGAGCAAGCTCCCTCGCCACAGGATTGTTGTGTATCAGATATAGGTGTTGGGTGTGTGCAGGCCCCTTCGCGAGCAAGCCCGCTCCCACAGTGGATTTGTATTGTCCACAGAACTTGTGAACGACATCAGACCTGTGGGAGCGGGCTTGCTCGCGAAGGGGCCAGACAGTCGGCGAAGGCCTAGGCTTTGACATCCGCCTTACGACTCAGCACCACCGCCTCCAACGCCCGCCACAACCCCGGCGCTTTCTCCCCTAGCAACAAGTGCCAAACGCCGCCTTCCAGCGAACTGATCCCCTGGCAGCCCAGCGCCTTGAGCTGGTTCTCCGACAACCCCTTGCCATCAGCCAACCGCACCCGCAAACGGCTCGTCGCCACGCAATCGAGCTGCAACACATTCCCGCCACCGCCCAGGGCATCGAGCCATTGTTGTGCTTCGGCCTCCGAGACAATGGTCGTCAGGGCCGGCTCGACCACCACGTTCGCGGGCGCACTGACTGGCCTATCGGAAGAAGGCAATGCCAAGCGGATCTCATCGGCGATGCTGTCGGCCATCGGCCCCACCACCACCTGCAAGCTGCCGCCATTGCCGGGGCGAACCACAGCCATGGCGCCGAGGGCCTTGAGTTGTGCGTCGGACGCCTTGTTGCGATCCACCAGGTCCAGCCGCAGGCGCGTGGTACAAGCGCCGAGTGTGATCAGGTTGTCAGCGCCACCCAAGGCCTGGATGTAGGCGGCGGCCCGCTGGTTTTCGGCGATGACCGGTTTGTCGCCCGTCGGCACGTCTTCACGCCCCGGCGTCTTCAGGTCGAAGCGGCGGATGCAGAAGTCGAACACCAGGTAATAGATCGCCGCATAGGCCAGGCCCACCGGAAAGACCAGCCAGCCGTTGGTGGATTTGCCCCAGCCCAGGACCATGTCGATAAATCCGCCGGAGAAGGTAAAACCCAAGTGGATGTCCAGCAGATTGGTCACCGCCATCGACAGGCCGGTGAGCAGCGCGTGGACCAGGTACAACAGCGGCGCAAGGAACATGAAGGCGAATTCGATGGGCTCGGTGACGCCGGTCAGGAACGAGGTCAGCGCCATCGACAACAAAATCCCGCCCATGACCTTGCGCCGCTGGGGCAGGGCGTTGCGGTACATCGCCAGGCAGGCGGCGGGCAGGCCGAAGAGCATCACCGGGAACATGCCGGTCATGAACTGGCCGCCCTTGGGGTCGCCGGCGAAATAGCGGGTCAGGTCACCGGTGACCACCGCTCCGGTAGTCGGGTCGGTGAAGCTGCCGAAGATGAACCAGGCCATGTTGTTGAGGATGTGGTGCAGGCCGGTGACGATCAGCAACCGATTGAATACACCGAAGACGAACGCACCAAAGCTGCCGCTGGCCATCAACAGCTCGCCGAAGCTGTTGATGCCGTGCTGGATCGGTGGCCAGATCAAACCGAACACCACGCCAAGGCCCACCGCGCTGAAGCCGGTGACAATCGGCACGAAGCGTCGCCCGCCAAAGAATGCCAGGTATTCCGGCAGCTTGATGTCCTTGAAGCGGTTGTACAGCGCGCCGGCCAACAGGCCGCTGATGATCCCGGCGAGCATGCCCATGTTGATGGTCGCGTCGAGCACCTTCAGCGTCGCGATCATCACCAGGTAACCAATGGCCCCGGCCAGCCCGGCCGTGCCGTTATTGTCCCGGGCGAAACCCACGGCGATGCCGATGGCAAAGATCAGCGCGAGGTTGGCGAAAATCGCCTGGCCGGCATCGTGAATGATCGCGATGTTCAACAGGTCCGTGTCACCCAGGCGCAGCAGCAGGCCGGCGATCGGCAGGATCGCGATGGGCAGCATCAGCGCCCGGCCGAGGCGTTGCAGCCCTTCGATGAAATGCTGGTACATGGCGTCTCTCCTTTTATTGTTGTCCGACGTGGCTCAGCCCAGGGGCCAGTGTTGATGACAGGCCTGGCGCACGGCGGCGGCACTGGCCAGGTTCAGCAAATCGGTACTGACGCCGCGGCACTGGGCGGCATCGAGGTGACGCACGCGGTCCTTGATTTCGCCGATCTGGGGCGGGCTGACCGACAGCTCCCGTACGCCTAGCCCGATCAGCACCGGCGTCGCCAGGGGATCGGAGGCCAGGGCCCCGCACACGCCGACCCAACGCCCATGTTTGGCGGCGCCAGCGCAGGTCTGGGCGATCAACCGCAGCAGTGCCGGGTGCAGGGCATCGACTCGGGCGGCGAGACCGGCGTGGTCGCGGTCCATGGCGAGGGTGTACTGGGACAGGTCGTTGGTGCCGATGGACAGGAAGTCCGCGTGCTCGGCCAACTGTTCGGCCAGCAAGGCGGCGGCCGGGACTTCGATCATCACCCCCAGTTGCGGGCGTTCGCTCACGCCAAGCTCGGCACCGAGGGCGTCGAGGCGCTGGCGAATGTGCAGCAGTTCATCGACCTCGGTGACCATCGGCAACAAAATCCGGCAGCGGTGCAGAGGGCGGATTTGCAGCAGGGCGCGCAATTGCTGGTCCAGCAGTTCCGGGCGCGCCTGGGCCAGGCGAATGCCCCGCAGGCCGAGCACCGGGTTGGCTTCGGCCGGCAGCGGCAGGTAGTCCAATTGTTTGTCGCCGCCAACGTCGATGGTGCGGATGATCACCGGCCTGTCGCCCATGGCATCGAGCACGGCTTGATAGGCAAGGCGCTGTTCTTCTTCATCGGGGGCGGTGTGGCGGTCGACGAAGAGAAATTCGGTGCGCAGGAGGCCAACGCCCTCGGCACCGTTGGCGAACGCCTGGTTGGCTTCGGCGCTGGAGGCGACGTTGGCGGCGATTTCAACCGCCACCCCATCGACGGTTCGCGCCGGCGTGTGGGCGAGGGTCTGCTGCTCGGCGCGCCGGGCTGCGCGTCGGGTCTGCGCTTGCTGCACTTGGGTCAGGCGCTCGGCGGTTGGCGTGAGTTCGAGGCGGCCACCGTCCGCGTCCAGCACCACCGATTGCCCCGGCGCCTGTGCAAGCACGGCCTCGCCCAGCGCCACCAGGCAGGGCAGGCCTTTGCCACGGGCCAGGATCGCCACGTGGGACGTCGCGCCGCCCTCGGCCATGCACACACCGGCCACGCCTTGGGCACTGAGTTGCAGCAGGTCCGACGGGGTCAGCTCCTGGGCGACGACGATGGCGCCCGCCGGCACGTCGAATTGCCAGGCTTCACCCAGCAGCACCCGCAGGACCCGCTGGCGCAGGTCATGCAAATCATTGGCGCGCTCGGCCAGCAGCGTGCTTTGCAATTGCCGCAGCACTTGGCACTGCACGTCGATGGATCGGCTCCAGGCGTGGGCCGCCGCGCTCCCTTGGTCGATGGACAGGTAGGCGGCGTCCAGCAGGACCGGATCTTCCAGCAACGCCAGGTGGGCGCTGAAGATCGCTTGCTCATCGACGTGATGCCGGGCCTTGGCGTTCTCCAGGGTCAACTCGATGTCGCGACTGACGTGCGCCAAGGCATCGCGCAGCCGTTGCCGTTGTTCTGCAACGACGTGACTGCCCACATCCTCGGGCAACTGGATACCTTCGAGTCTAACCAACGGTCCGCTGACCAGCCCGGGCGCGGCACAGACGCCATGGAGCGCACCATCTTCGGCGGTGCGGCTCGGCGCCTTGGCCGGTGGTGCCGCGACATGGGCCTCTTCGGCCAAGGCTGTGGATAACGTTTTCAGCAGCGCTTGCAACGCCGCTTCGGCATCACTGCCGCGACAACTGACATGCACTTCGGCCTGTTCGGTGATCGCCAGACCCATCATGCCCATCACACTGTCGCAGGACGCCGAGCGGCCACCGAAGTGCAGGTGTGAGCGACTCTTGAACCCTTGTGCGGCCTGGCGAACCAAGGCGGCCGGCCGCGCGTGCAGGCCGCCTCGATGGGCGATACGGATCTGGCCGAACACTTCGATGCCGACGTCCGGCTCATTGTCGCGTGTTTCACTCGGCTTCTGGCTGACGATGTGCAGCAACGGCTCGCCGACCTTGACGCCTTTGAGGGTAATGGGCCGTGCCTGGAAGTGTTCGCCATTGGTGAGGATCAGCAGGCTGACCAGGCTTTTGCAGCGCTGGGCCACGCTGTCCACGTCATAACGCAGCAGTGCCTGGCCGTTGCTGACCCGCGCGCCTTCCTTGACCAGCATGGAAAAGCCGTTGCCCTGCAACTCGACGGTGTCCAACCCCAGGTGCAGCAGCAGTTCGGCGCCGTTGTCGGCCCGCAGGGTCACGGCGTGGCCGGTGCGCGCGACGTGGATCACCTCGCCGTCACAGGGGGCGTAGAGGGTGTCGTTCAGCGGATCGATGGCGATCCCGTCGCCCATGGCGCCGCTGGCGAACACCGCGTCCGGGACGTTGGCGAGGGTGAGCACCGGCCCGCTGAGTGGGGCGCTGAGGATCAGCTCTTTATTGTTGTTGGGCATGGGCTCGCTCTCTGTGAAGTCTTATTGGCCTTGCGTTAAAGGGCCATCGGTTCAGTGGGTCCGGGTGACCTTGCTCAAGTACCGTGGCTGGTCCGGGTCCAGGCCTCGGGCCACGGCCAGGTTGGCGGCCATCCGGTAAAAGCTCTGGATCGCCAGGATCGGGTCCAGGGCCGGGTGTTCGGCACGGGTCAGCGTCAGGTCACGCTCGGCGATGTCATCGGGCGCGGCCAGTAGCACCCGGGCGCCGCGCTGGCGCATGTCGGCGGCCAGGCTCAACACACCGGCCTGCTCGGCACCGCGGGGGGCGAATACCAGCAGCGGGTAATGCTCATCGATCAGCGCCATCGGCCCGTGGCGAACCTCGGCGCTGCTGAAGGCTTCGGCCTGGATCGCCGAGGTCTCCTTGAACTTGAGCGCCGCTTCCTGGGCGATGGCAAACCCGGCGCCACGGCCGATGACCATCAAGCGCTGGCATTCACGCAGCGCCTCAACGGCAACGCTCCAATCCTGGCGCGCGGCCTCGCGCAGGCCTTCGGGCAGCGCGGCACCGGCTTCGAGCAACTCGGCGTCGTCTTTCCAATGGGCCACCAGGCGCGCGCTGGCGCTGAGGGTGGCGATGAAACTTTTGGTGGCGGCGACACTGCTTTCGATGCCAGCGCACAGGGGCACGCTGAATTCACAGGCCGCTTCCAGCGGAGAGTCCTCTGCGTTCACCATCGCCACGCTCAAGGCGCCGCGCTTGCGCAACAGGCGCAGGCTGTTCACCAAGTCTGGGCTCTGCCCCGATTGAGAAAACGCGAACGCCACCTGGCCACTGACCTTCAACGGCGCCTGCTGCATGGTCACCACCGACATCGGCAACGAGGCCACCGGTAAACCGAGTTGTTGCATGGTCAGGTAGGCAAAATAGCTGGCGGCGTGGTCGGAGCTGCCGCGAGCCACGGTCATCGCCACCTGCGGCGGTTGGCGGCGCAGGCGTCCGGCAATTTCCTGCAGGGCGGGGTCCAATCGCTGCAATTGGCGCTCGACGGCGTCGGACGAGGTCAGGGCCTCTTCAAGCATTTTGGAAGTCAATGGCTTCTCCTTCGACCATCACGTCGATCAGGTTCAGGGCACGGTCAAGGCGCACGCAGTCGGCCCAGGCGCCGGGTTGCAGGCGCCCGCGCTCGGGCAGGCCGAGGTAGTCGGCGGGGAATTGCGACAGGCGTCGGGAGGCTTCGTCGATCGGCAGGCCGATCTTCACCAGGTTGCGCAGGGCCTGGTCCATCGTCAGGGTGCTGCCGGCCAACGTGCCGTCGGCCAGCCGCACGCCACCCAGGCATTTGGTCACGGTGTGGCTGCCCAACTTGTATTCGCCGTCGGGCATGCCGGCGGCGGCGGTGGAATCGGTGACGCAATACAGGCACGGGATCGAACGCAACGCCACGCGCATGGCGCCGGGGTGTACGTGGAGCAAATCCGGGATCAGCTCGGCATATTGCGCATGGGCTAGCGCCGCGCCGACGATGCCGGGCTCGCGGTGATGCAGCGGGCTCATGGCGTTGTACAAATGGGTAAAACTGCTGGCCCCGGCCGCCAGCGCCGCGACGCCTTCTTCGTAGCTGCCGAGGGTATGGCCGATCTGCATGCGCACGCCCCGGGCGCTGAGGGCGCGAATCAAGGCATCGTGGCCGGCGATTTCCGGTGCGACGGTGATCACTCGGATCGGCGCCAGGGCCAGGTACGCCTCCACTTCAGCCATCAACGCGGTGTGGGCGAAATTCGGTTGGGCGCCGAGTTTGCCAGGGTTGATATAAGGGCCTTCCAAGTGCACACCCAGGACTCGTGCGCTACCCCTGGTCCGCTGTTCGCAGAATTCACCGAGGGCCTTGAGTACGCTGGCGATCTCTTCGCTCGGCGCCGTCATGGTGGTGGCGAGCAGCGCCGTGGTGCCGAAGCGCACATGGGTGCGGGCAATGGTGTCGAACGCCGGCGCGCCTTCCATGATGTCCTTGCCGCCACCGCCGTGCACATGCAGGTCGATGAAGCCGGGCAACAGGTAGGGCAGGTCGTTGCTCGTCGGATCGCAGGGTTGGCCTTCGATGGACACGACCTTGCCGTGTTCATGAACCAGGCGGCCGCGTATCCAGCCGTTGGCGGTGAGGATGTTGTCTTCGGACATGGGGATTCTCTGATCGTCTAGCGCCGCAACTCTGCGACGAAGTCGTAGTAGTCGTTGCGGCAATAGGTGTCGGTGACTTCGATGGGCGTGTTGTCTTCCAGGTAGCCGACCCGGGTCATCAGCAGCATCGCGGTGCCGGGGGCGATACCCACCAGGGCGGCGAATTCGTCCGAGGCGTTGATGGCCTGGATGTGCTGCAGGGCGCGCACCACCGGTTTGCCGATGCCATCGAGGAATTCATAAAGCGAATCGCCCACTGCCTGCGGCTTGGGAATAATCGAGGCGGGCAGGGTGCTCATCTCAATGGCCATGACCGTATCGTCGGCCTTGCGCAGCCGTTTGAGCCGGGCGACTTTGTCAGTGGGCGACAGGCCCAGGCGGATCAGTTCTTCGTGGGTCGGCGGGGTGATTTCTCGCTCCAGCCACTGGGACCCGGGTACGAAACCTTTGAGCCGGAGCATCTCGCTGAAGCCGCTGAGGCGTGACAGCGGTTGTTCCAGGCGCGGGGTGATGAACGTGCCCGAGCCTTGGTTGCGGCGGATCAGGCCTTGTTCGAACAGCACCTCCAACGCCTTGCGGGCGGTGACCCGGGAAATGCCCAGTTGCTCGCTCAAGCTGCGCTCGGATGGCATCGCTTGCTCGGCTTTCCACTGGCCGGCGTGGATGGCGGCTTCGAGGTTGCGGGCCAGTTGCAGGTAGAGCGGGGTGGGTTGGGTGTCGTCGGGGCGTAGGGTCTGGATGTTGTTCATTTGTTTGTCCGATGCGGTTTTTTGGGCGTTGTCGCTCGGTGATTGGGGTGGAAGCTAATACCACTTGAATACCATGTCAACGCTGCTTCTGGCGATTACGGCGCGCTTCATGGGGCATTTTTGGAAGGTTGGCTTTAAGTGGTATTAGCGTGGTGGAGGTGGGACGTGGCGTTATGGTGTCGGGCTGATGTTTTTGAGGGCAGTGGTATGCACCGAGGGCAGGTTACGTAATTTGATTTTTATTTTTGCTGGCGACCGCTGATTCGTTTTATTTGGCCGGCCTGGTTCTGGGGGCGGCGCGCTTCTACTGTGGGAGCGAGCCTGCTCGCGAAGGCGGCGTCACAGTCGATGAAGATGCTGAATGTGCTAGCCTCTTCGCGAGCAGGCTCGCTCCCACAGAAGTTGTACGACGTACATCAAATTTATGTTCGCTAATGTGCGATCTGTCAGACGCCCAGAAGTCTCCGACATCTTTTTAGGGTTGCCCCTCGGAAGCGGGAATTCTAGCTTCCATATCTTGCAAATTATTTGGAGATTCCAGATGGCGAAGCCTGCTAACGGCCACGTCCTCTCAGCCGCTCTGGACACATTGGTCAGAAGCCCGTTGGATCATGCAGATGATGTTGCGCTCGTAAGTGCAGCCAAAGCTGTTTGGTATTCCGACTCGGACTTGATAAGCGCAGCCCAAGCTTTTCTGAGCCAACACACGGATGAGGTCGAGTTGCGTCGTGCCGGCTATTTGCTTGAACGACTTACCCGGTTTTCGTGTGTCACGGATAATCGAGCATTGGAAGTCTTCAAAGCCCTTGAGCTGTTTTTACGCTCGACACCCAAGCAAGCAATAATCTCGCAAACAGCTGTTGCGCTTCGCAAACGCCGTGATGAACTCGCTCTCTCTTGGGGGCTGAATGAAGGGCTTGGCTTGAAGGTGCAAACCCTCTTGCCCTTTCAGACTCGGCATTATGAGGCTGAGCAGCGCGAAGCTTTTGGGTGAATACAAATGTCACCAACAAAAACCGGCTTAGGCCGGTTTTTTGTTGTGCGAATCATCATCGCTTGGTCTGTCAGACGCACCGAACTTTCCGACAAGTTTTTAAGGTTGTCCCTCGGAAGCGAGGGGCCTAGCCTTTGGGTGTCGCTGCCAATTCAGCGACCGGATTTGACCGTCCGAGAATCTAGACACGCCAGTGTTCCAAGACCTAGTTCAGGCGTTTTTCTTTCGTCTGAGGTATCGTGTCGCGGCAGCTGTGCGTGGGACGTCTTCGGACGTGCCGGTATCTGATTCCCGGTCGGTCAACCCGCGTACAGCTGCCCTTTTTTGTTTGACCGCGAAGAATGGTGGCTCCATTGAATCAGGAGCTCTAAATGATCAAAGAAACCCCC
>NZ_JABWRA010000027.1:0-85136 GCF_014268705.1 Pseudomonas sp. SWRI179
CCCCAAAAGCAGCCCCCAACTTACCTGATACACCGAGTGATATGGTTTCAGGGCCGCTTCGCAGCCCAGCGGGAGCAAGCTCCCTCGCCACAAAAAAGCTCAGCGCACCCTTCAATATTGTGTACGGGCTCACTTGTTGATTCATTACCCCCCTTCCTATACTCAACCCGCTTACCCAGCCCCGCCCGAACCCCGTGCCTACCCCGCACTTGGCTGGTTCCGGCCAGACCATCGGCAAGATCCGCAGCAACCCTGGGACTGTTCCTACCCGAAACAGCGACGGGATACCCGCCCACATCCCTGGGGGTTCGACCATAATAATTCGCTCCAACGGAGCATATGACTGTCAGGGATAACCGCATGACGACCGCTACCTGCAACGAGGCAGTGACTGCCCAGCCGACCAACTCGGCCACCCGCGTGGCGACCGCGAGCTTCATCGGCACCGCCATCGAGTTCTACGATTTCTACGTCTACGCCACGGCTGCGGCCTTGGTGATCGGGCCAGTGTTCTTTCCGCAAACCTCAGGCACGGCACAGATGCTGTCGTCCTTCCTGACGTTCGGCATCGCCTTCCTCGCCCGTCCGCTGGGTTCGGCGCTGTTCGGCCATTTCGGCGACCGGATCGGGCGCAAGTCCACATTGGTGGCGTCCTTGCTGCTGATGGGCGTGTGCACCACGCTCATCGGCGTGTTGCCCGGCTATGCCAGTATTGGCGCCTGGGCACCGATCCTCCTGTGCGTGCTGCGTTTCGGCCAAGGCCTGGGGTTGGGCGGCGAATGGGGCGGCGCGGCGCTGCTTGCCACCGAGAACGCCCCTAAAGGCAAGCGTGCCTGGTTCGGCATGTTCCCCCAACTGGGGCCCTCCATCGGCTTCCTGGCGGCCAACGGCTTGTTCCTGACCCTGGCCATGAGCCTGGACGACGAGCAATTCCGCTCCTGGGGCTGGCGAATTCCGTTCCTGCTCAGCGCCGTGCTGGTGATCGTCGGCCTCTACGTGCGCCTCAAGCTCCACGAAACCCCGGTGTTCGCCAATGCCGTGGCCCGCCAGGAGCGAGTCAAGGTGCCGCTGGTCGAGCTGTTCAGCCAGTATTGGGCGCCAACGCTGCTGGGCGCGGCGGCGATGGTGGTGTGTTACGCGCTGTTCTACATCTCGACGGTATTCTCCCTGAGCTACGGCGTGTCCACCCTCGGCTACAGTCGCGAAACATTCCTGGGCCTGTTGTGCTTTGCCGTGCTGTTCATGGCCGCTGCGACCCCGTTGTCCGCCTGGGCCAGCGACCGCTACGGCCGCAAACCGATCCTGATCATTGGCGGCCTGCTGGCGATTGCCTCGGGATTCCTCATGGAACCCTTGCTGACCCACGGTTCCACGGGCGGCGTGGCGTTGTTCCTGTGCATCGAGCTGTTCCTGATGGGGGTGACCTTCGCCCCCATGGGTGCCTTGCTGCCGGAACTGTTTCCGACTCATGTGCGCTACACCGGCGCCTCGGCAGCCTACAACCTGGGCGGCATCGTCGGCGCCTCGGCCGCGCCATTCTTCGCCCAGAAACTGGTGGCGATGGGCGGCTTGAGCTATGTCGGAGGCTATGTTTCAGCGGCCGCGCTGCTCAGCGTCATCGCGGTGTTGTGCTTGAAGGAAACTCGTCATAACGACTTGAATCGGGTCGCCTGACGCGCCTCCCGTAGGAGCTGCCGCAGGCTCGGGCCGCGTTCGGACGATCTTTTGATCTTTCGCTTGGAATCCAAGCGTCAGGGGAAAGATCGCAGCCTCGCTTCGCTCGACAGCTCCTACGGACCGACGCCCGCCATGAAATAACCGTTAACAATCCCCCACCATTGAAACCACCCCCCACCTGCCCCATCTAAGACCCATACCCCATTGCGCAGGTGCCCCATGAGCGACCAGCACTCTACTGAAGCCACTCACGAATACGCTGACTCCGAACACGTCGAACACACCTCCTCCGGTACCGGCCTGGCCCTGCCCGGCCAGAACCTGCCGGACAAGGTCTACATCATCCCCATCCACAATCGCCCCTTCTTCCCGGCCCAGGTGCTGCCGGTCATCGTCAACGAAGAACCGTGGGCCGAGACCCTGGAGCTGGTGGCCAAGTCCGAACATCATTCCCTGGCGTTGTTTTTCATGGACACGCCCCAGGAAGACCCGCGTCATTTCGACACCTCGAAGCTGCCGCTGTACGGCACGCTGGTGAAGGTGCACCACGCCAGCCGGGAAGCCGGCAAATTGCAGTTTGTCGCCCAGGGCCTGACCCGCGTGCGCATCCGCACCTGGCTCAAGCACCATCGCCCACCGTATCTGGTGGAGGTCGAATACCCGCACCAGCCGAGCGAGCCGACCGACGAGGTCAAGGCCTACGGCATGGCGCTGATCAATGCGATCAAGGAACTGCTGCCGCTCAATCCGCTGTACAGCGAAGAGCTGAAGAACTACCTCAACCGCTTCAGCCCCAACGATCCTTCGCCACTCACCGACTTTGCCGCCGCGCTCACCTCCGCCACCGGCAATGAGCTGCAGGAAGTGCTCGACTGCGTGCCCATGCTCAAGCGCATGGAAAAAGTGCTGCCAATGCTGCGCAAGGAAGTCGAAGTGGCGCGGTTGCAGAAAGAGATTTCCGCCGAGGTCAATAACAAGATCGGCGAACATCAGCGCCAGTTCTTCCTCAAGGAGCAGCTCAAGGTCATCCAGCAGGAACTGGGGCTGACCAAGGACGACCGCAGCGCCGACCTCGAGCAGTTCGAGCAGCGGCTGGAAGGCAAAGTGTTGTCGGCCCAGGCGCAAAAGCGTATCGAAGAGGAGATGAACAAACTCTCGATCCTGGAAACCGGCTCGCCGGAATACGCCGTCACCCGCAATTACCTGGATTGGGCGACGTCGGTGCCGTGGGGCGTGTATGGCCAGGACAAACTCGACCTCAAGCATGCGCGCAAGGTGCTCGACCAGCACCACGCCGGCCTGGACGACATCAAGGACCGCATCCTCGAATTCCTCGCCGTCGGTGCCTATAAAGGCGAGATCAGCGGTTCCATCGTGCTGCTGGTGGGCCCACCGGGCGTGGGCAAGACCAGTGTCGGCAAGTCCATCGCCGAATCCCTGGGCCGGCCGTTCTACCGCTTCAGTGTCGGCGGCATGCGCGATGAAGCCGAGATCAAGGGCCATCGGCGCACCTACATCGGTGCCCAGCCGGGCAAGCTGGTGCAGGCCCTCAAGGATGTCGAAGTGATGAACCCGGTGATCATGCTCGACGAAATCGACAAGATGGGCCAGAGCTACCAGGGCGACCCGGCTTCGGCCTTGCTCGAGACCCTCGACCCGGAACAGAACGTCGAATTCCTCGACCACTATCTGGACCTGCGCCTGGACCTGTCGAAAGTGCTCTTCGTGTGCACCGCCAACACCCTGGACTCGATCCCCGGGCCGCTGCTGGACCGGATGGAAGTGATCCGCCTGTCGGGCTACATCACCGAAGAAAAAGTCGCCATCGCCAAGCGCCACCTGTGGCCCAAGCAACTGGCCAAGGCCGGCGTGTCCAAGGGCAGCCTGAGCATCAACGACAGCGCCCTCAAGGCCTTGATCGACGGTTACGCCCGCGAGGCCGGGGTGCGACAGTTGGAGAAACAGCTGGGCAAACTGGTGCGCAAGGCGGTGATGAAGCTGATCGAAGAGCCAAAAGCGGTGATCAAGCTCGGGCCGAAGGATCTTGAGACGTCCCTGGGCAAGCCGGTGTTCCGCAACGAACAGGTACTGTCTGGCGTCGGGGTGATCACCGGCCTGGCCTGGACCAGCATGGGCGGCGCGACCTTGCCGATCGAAGCGACGCGCATCCACACCCTCAATCGCGGCTTCAAGCTGACCGGGCAACTGGGCGAGGTGATGAAGGAGTCGGCGGAAATCGCCCACAGCTACGTCAGTTCGCACCTGAAGCAATTTGGCGGCGATCCGAAGTTCTTCGACGAGGCCTTCGTTCACCTGCATGTGCCGGAAGGCGCCACGCCCAAGGACGGCCCGAGCGCCGGCGTCACCATGGCCAGCGCCTTGCTGTCCCTGGCTCGCAACCAGCCGCCGAAAAAAGGCGTGGCCATGACCGGCGAACTGACCCTCACCGGGCATGTCCTGCCCATTGGTGGCGTGCGTGAGAAAGTCATCGCGGCGCGCCGGCAAAAGATCAACGAACTGATCCTGCCGGAAGCCAACCGGGGCAACTTCGAAGAACTGCCGGACTACCTCAAGGAAGGTGTGACGGTGCACTTTGCCAAGCGGTTTGCGGATGTGGCGAAGGTGTTGTTCTGATAGTTATGTAGCGCCTGCGTTACCGCCTTCGCGAGCAAGCCCGCTCCCACAGTGGAATTTGTGTCGTTCACAAAACTTGTGATCCACACCAATACCTAATGTGGGAGCGGGCTTGCTCGCGAAGGCGGCATCAGCAACGACACATGCCCATCTGACACACCCAGTAGCATCTTCGGTTATGCTCGCCGTTCGTCGTAAACGCCGGAGCCGTTACCCTTATGTCCCTCACTCGCCTGCTCGTCCCCCTCAGCCTCGCGCTGCTGAGCGCCTGCGCCACGCAAACCAGCCACAACGTGACCGTGGAAAAACTGAGCCAGTGCCCGGTCAGGCTCAACAACGGACAGAACCTGATCCTGAGCCTGCCCAGCAACCCCAGCACCGGTTATCGCTGGGCGATCCAGGATTCAGCGGGAGGCGTGTTGAAAGGTTTGGGGCCGGAGGTCTATCGCAACCCGGAAGACGCCGGCATCGTTGGCGCCGCCGGTGTCTCGACCTGGCGCTTCCAGGCGTTCAACGCCGGTACCGGGCGCTTGCGCCTGACTTATCAACAGCCTTGGGCGCCGGAAGTGCCGCCGGTGGAAACCTTTGACTGCGCCATTGCGGTGAACTGACCGTGGGTTGGCTGATCCTCGCACTGATGGGTGCGGCCACCTACCTGTACGGCCTGGCCATGCATGCCACGCTGCTGTGCCTGCTGGTCAAGCCCATGCCGGTGCTGGCCCTGCTCGGCTGGCTGCACGATGCGCAGCCGGGCGACTATCGACGCTGGATCAGCCTCGGGCTGATTTTTTCCCTGGTGGGCGATGTGCTGCTGGCCTGGCCGGGGGATCTGTTCGTGTTCGGCCTCGGCGCGTTTCTGCTGGCGCACCTGGCCTACCTGAAAGCCTACCTCAGCGACTGTCGCCGTCCGGCACTGCGGCCGTTGGCCCTGGCCTTGGGCATCGGCGCGGTGCTGTTGGGGATCCTGGTGTCGAGCGGTCTCGGGCCGTTACTGGTGCCGGTGGTGGTTTATGGTTTGGCCATCAGCGCCATGCTCTGGCGAGCGTTGGCAAGATTGGGCACCGATGTACCCAAGCGTTCGGCCTGGCTAGCCGCCGCCGGGGCCCTGGCCTTTGTGTTTTCCGACAGCCTGATCGGCATCAACCGGTTCGTGCAGCCCTTCCATGCCGCGCCTTACCTGATCATCATCAGTTACTGGCTGGGCCAATGGGGCATTACCGCGTCGGCGTTCCCGCAAAAGCAGCACTGAACAAAGATTAATGTGGTAGCAGAGCTCTGTGGGAGCAAGGCTTGCCCGCGATAAAGGCACCGCGGTCTATAGCAAGACCGCATTATCGTTCATCGCGGGCAAGCCTTGCTCCCACAGGCCTTGCTCCCACACAGCCTTGCTCCCCCAGGCCTTGCCCCCACAAAGCTCGCTCCCACAGGTTTTTTGGTTAAAATGCCGGCCTTTTCACCACCCATGCCGCTGGAACCGCCGTGAGCAAAGACCCCGACCGTCTATTCGCCCAACCCCTGGCCCAAGTGCCGGACTTCGCCTTCAACGAGGACGTGGTGCGGGTGTTCCCGGACATGATCAAGCGTTCCGTGCCGGGTTACCCGACCATCGTCGAAAACCTCGGCGTGCTCGCCGCGCAATTCGCCCAGCCCAATAGCGTGCTCTACGACCTTGGCTCGTCCCTGGGCGCCGTGACCCAGGCCCTGCGCCGTCATGTGCGCACCGACGGTTGCCGGGTGATCGCGGTGGATAACTCGGCGGCGATGGTCGAACGCTGCCGTGAATACCTCAACGGCCAGGACTCGATGTTCCAAGAGCTGCTGCCGGTGGAAGTGATCGAAGGCGACATCCTCGCCCTGGCGTTCCAGCCGGCCTCGGTGGTGGCGCTGAATTTCACCCTGCAATTCATCGCGCCGGACCAACGCACAGCACTGTTGAGCCGCATTCGCCAGTCCCTGCTGCCAGGCGGCGCCCTGATCCTCTCGGAAAAGCTACGCTTCAACGACGCCGAGGAACACGCCCTGCTCACCGACCTGCACGTGGCGTTCAAGCGCGCCAACGGCTACAGCGAGCTGGAAATTGCCCAGAAACGCAGCGCCATCGAAAACGTCATGAAGCCCGACAGCCTCGAAGAACACCGCGAGCGCCTCTTGGCGGCCGGGTTCTCGAAAGTCGTGCCGTGGTTCCAGTGTCTTAACTTCGCCTCGTTGATTGCCCTGCCATGATCGATCTGTCCCCCCTCGCCCGCCATCTGGCCGGCACACCCCTGGCCGATTGGGCCGCGACGCTGCAGACGCAACTCGACAGCAAGATGGAAAAGGGCCACGGCGACCTGGAGCGCTGGCAAAGCGCCCTCGATGCGCTGCCGGTCTTGCAACCCACCACCGTCGACCTGCTGAACGGCCTGACGCTCGACGCTGATTGCTCCGACGAAACCCGTGGGCAAATGCGTACCGCGCTGATGGGCCTGTCACCCTGGCGCAAAGGGCCGTTCGACCTGTTCGGCGTGCACGTGGACACCGAATGGCGCTCGGACTGGAAGTGGTCGCGGGTGGCGCCGCACTTGGATCTCAAGGGCAAGCGCATCCTCGATGTGGGCTGCGGCAATGGCTACTACATGTGGCGCATGCTCGGCGCCGGGGCCGACACGGTGATCGGCGTCGACCCCAACTGGCTGTTCTTCTGCCAGTTCCAGGCGGTGCAGCGCTACCTGTCGCAGCCCAACGCCTGGCATCTGCCGTTCCCCTTCGAGGCCCTGCCAGCGGAACTGGAAGGCTTCGACACCGTGTTCTCCATGGGCGTGTTCTACCACCGCCGCTCGCCGATTGAACACTTGCTGGCCTTGAAGGATTGCCTGGTCAAGGGCGGTGAACTGGTGCTGGAAACCTTGGTGATCGAAGGCGACGAACATCAGGTGCTGGTGCCCGAAGACCGCTATGCGCAGATGCGCAACGTGTGGTTCCTGCCGTCGGTCCCGGCCCTGGAACGCTGGCTGCGCCGCGCCGGGTTCAGCGATGTGCGTTGCGTGGACGTGAGCCTGACGACCGTGGAAGAACAGCGCAGCACCGAGTGGATGAAATATCAGTCCCTGAGCGACTTCCTCGACCCCGCCGACCACAGCAAGACCATCGAAGGGCTGCCAGCGCCGATGCGGGCGGTGATTGTGGCGCGTAAATAAATCGCCCGAGCCCCTGTGGGAGAACAGCCTGCTCACTTAAGGGCTGCCAATCATTGTGGCGAGGGAGCTTGCTCCCGCTCGGCTGCGCAGCAGTCGTAAAAGCTGCCAACCGATTTTTCCTGATGCACTGTGTTGAATGGTTTGGGGCTGCTGCGCAGCCCAGCGGGAGCAAGCTCCCTCGCCACAAGGGTATGTGTTCAACCTTGCGATTTGGCTCTTCGGGCCTTGAAGAACTCGCTAAGCACCGTACTGCACTCCTCAGCCAACACCCCGCCCTCGAACAGCACCCGATGGTTCAGGAAGCCCTGGCTGAAGAACTGCCCCTGGCTCTGCACGATGCCGGCCTTGGGCTCCAAGGCGCCATAGACGACCCGGGCGATGCGTGAATGGACGATCAAGCCGGCGCACATGCTGCACGGTTCCAGCGTCACGTACAGCGTGCTGCCGGGCAGACGATAGTTGCTCACGGCCTGGGCGGCGGCGCGGATCGCGACCATTTCGGCGTGGGCGCTGGGGTCGTGACCACTGATCGGGCAGTTGAAGCCGCGCCCAATGATTTCACCGTCCTGCACCAGCACTGCGCCCACCGGCACTTCGCCCAGGGCGGCGCCTTGTGCGGCAAGGGCCAGCGCTTCGCGCATGAAGTCCTGGTCACGGCTGCGGTCGATGATCTTGGCGGGGCGAATCTGGCGCATCACGCCACCTCGATGGCGGCCATCAGGCCGGTTTCCATGTGATCGATCACATGGCAGTGGAACATCCACACGCCCGGATTATCCGCCACCAGCGCCACCTGCGCCCGCTCGTTCTTGCCCAGCAAGTAGGTGTCAGTGAAATACGGCACGACCTTGTGCCGGTTCGACGCAATCACCTTGAAGCTCATGCCGTGCAAATGGATCGGGTGCTGGTACTGGGTCATATTCTTCAATTCGAAAATGTAGCTCTGGCCTTTCTTCAGCGTGGCGATCGGCCGGTCGGCGCAGGTCTTGTCGGTGATGTCCCAAGCCTTGCCGTTGATTTGCCACAGGCTTGGCGGTTTGCCGTTGTCGACATTCACCGACACCGAGCCGACCCATTCGAAATTGAAGTTGAGTTTCTCGGCATTGGCCAGGTCCGGCTCGGCCACCGGGTTGGGCGGCAATGCTGGCGG
Organism: Pseudomonas sp. SWRI179; assembly: GCF_014268705.1. NCBI lineage: Bacteria > Pseudomonadati > Pseudomonadota > Gammaproteobacteria > Pseudomonadales > Pseudomonadaceae > Pseudomonas > Pseudomonas sp. SWRI179. The sequence goes on from NZ_JABWRA010000027.1 coordinate 8,638, forward strand.
CCATGGCGCCGGCGCGTCATTGTTGGACACCGAACGCAGCGTCCCCAGGCGCACCGGGCCGTTGCGCAGCGATAACGCCTCGCCAGCCGGCGGTGCCTTGATCGCCAGGCAAATGCGCATGCCTGGCCCCAGCCAGTATTCCTTGCCCAACGGGCGCGGTTCGATGGGGTTGCCATCCAGCGCATAGATCTGCGCTTCAACACCGGGAATGTTGATGCGGTAAGTCAGGGTGTTATCAAGGTTGAGCAAACGCACCCGGGTGATCTGCCCGGCCGGCAGGTCAATCACCGCTTGCGGCACGCCGTTGATAGTCGACAGCCGCCCGGCCGTGCCGCCACGGGCCGCCTCGCGGGGAATGCTGAACGCGACGAACTCGCCCTGCTCATCCACATGCCAGCTCTTGAGGCTCAGGGTCTGCTCGTATTTGAAACCGGTGGGCTCGCGCTCTTCGATGATCAACGGCCCCACCAGCCCACGCCCGAGTTCTTCGCTGCTGTTGACGTGGGGGTGATACCAATAGCTGCCGGCGTCCGGCACACGGAATTTGTAATCGAAGTACTCGCCCGGCAGCACCGGCAGTTGCGAGACATAGGGCACGCCGTCCATCTCCAGCGGCAAACGAATCCCGTGCCAATGGATGGTGGTGGCGACCGGCAGATGGTTGATGAAACGAACCCGCAACCATTCGCCCTGGCGCACCCGCAGCTCGGTACCCGGCGCCGAAGGGCCAAACGCCCAGGCCTGGGTCTTGTGCCCGGCCACCAGTTCCACATCCAAGGGCGCGGCGATCAATTCATAGTCGTGACCGGCCTCGGCATCCGTCCTTTTGCCCAACCAGTACCGTGACGCGCCGCCTGCACCCACACCAACGACAACAAGACCGGCCAGGCCACCGAGTATTTGGCGACGGGTAAAGGACATGAACGCAACCACCTATTGAATCCGCGCGAACCGTTGGGCCCGCAAAAGGCGAATACGATACACCCGCAGATGAGAAACGGTAAGGAAACCAAGATGAAAAAAACGTGTAGTGGTCATTTCCCGACAGATGAATGAATCGAGCGCTCAGCGCTTCGCCCCCAGCGGGAGCAAGCTCCCTCGCCACGGTTTTGCGGTGGCGGGAGCGGTGAGGCGAACCTTCAGAATTCCATTACCGCAAAACTACGAACGCCCCCCACGCCGAAACACGCTCTTGTGGCGAGGGAGCTTGCTCCCGCTGGACTGCGCAGCAGCCCCTCTACAGTCAGCCTTGCAAGCCGGTGATCAGGTGCACTACGCCGTTGTTCAGCGTCATTACCGCCGCCACACCCGCGCCGCTCAACCCGGCCCGATCGATCCGTGCCACATCCCACAGTTCCACCCGCAGTCGCGTCAACGCCACAGGTTGATGGGACTTGAGGTTTTCCGCGCCGCCCAACGCAGCAATGAGGGCCGGCGCCAGCCCGTCAACCGTTGCCGGCCGCTTGGGTTCTTCCGGGACCAGGTCCGGGGTCAAGGCTTTCCAGAAGGTCTGTTGTAGTTTGTCGAACATGTTCAATGCTCCATGGCCAGGGTGGCCGGGGTGGCCGTGGATGAGTGAATACGCAGGAGGTCACGCACCTGCTCGGCGCTTTCCTGGCCCAAGGCCTCTTGGGCCAGCGTTCGGCACTCGCTCAGGTTCCATTCACGCACGCAGGCCTTGATCGCCGGAATCAGCGGCACACTGACTGACAACTCGTCCACGCCCAACCCCAACAACAGCGGCACCGCCAGGGGTTCCGAGGCCAGCGCGCCACACACCCCGACCCATTTGCCATGGGCGCGAGCGGCCTCGGCGGTACGGGCGATCAGGCGCAACACCGAGGGATGCAGGCTGTCGGCCTGGCTGGCCAAACGTGGATGGTCACGGTCCATGGCCAGGGTGTATTGGGTCAGGTCGTTGGTGCCGATGGAAAAGAAATCCACTTCAGGGGCAAACAGATCGGCCATCAGCGCCGCCGCCGGCACTTCGATCATGATGCCCAGCTTCGGCGCCTGCGTGAGTCCCAACTGACGGACCTCTTCATCCAGCATTTGCCGCGCCAGGCGCAGCTCCGCCAGGTGCGTGACCATGGGCAGCATGATGTGCAGCCGTGCCAGCCCCGAACAGGCGAGGATTGCCCGGAATTGTTCGCGCAATAACTGGGGTCGCTCCAGGCACAAGCGAATGCCGCGCATGCCCAGGAATGGATTGGCCTCATGCGCCATCGGCACGTAAGCAAGCGGCTTGTCCCCACCCACGTCGAGGGTGCGAACCACCAGGTTGCGCTCAGGTCCGAGAACCCGGGCGACGGCGCTGTACAGGGTCGCTTGCTCGTCGTGGCCAGGTGGGTGGGCGCGATCCAGGTAGAGCAGTTCGGAGCGCAACAGTCCCACACCTTCGCCTCCAAGGGCCATGGCCTGCTCCACGTCTCGCAGCGACCCGACATTGGCACTGACCTCGACTCGATGGCCGTCCAGGGTACGAGCCGCCAGGGCCGACTGCTCCAGGTCTCGCTGATGTCGCTGGCGCTGCTGCTCAGCCGCGACCTGGCGTTGCTCGATCAAGGCCTGATCCGGGTTCACGTGCAGTTCACCGCTATCAGCGTCCAGCAGTACCCGAGTGCCGTTCTCCAGGGCCAATACGTCTTGCGCCACGCCACACAACGAGGGCAGGCCCAGCGCACGAGCCAGGATCGCGACATGGCTGGTGGCGCCGCCACCCACGGTGACAAACCCGGCGATGCGTGAGGTGTCGAGGCTGGCGGTCTGGGAGGGCGTCAGTTGCTCGGCCACCAGAATCGCCTGTTCGGGCAGGTTCCAGGCGTTGTCCTGCACGCCCAGGATCAATTTGAGTACCCGCTGCCCGACATCGGCCAGGTCCGTTGCGCGCTCGGCCAGCAAAGCGCTGCCCAATTGCAGGAACAGCGCGGCGCTTGCCTCGGTGGCGGTTTTCCAGGCGAATGCCGCGCTCTTGCCCTCGGCGATCAAGGCTTGGGCCTGCTCCAGCAAGGTGGGGTCTTCGAGCAATTCTTGATGGGCACGAAAAATCTGCGCCTGGACGCTGCCTGCCGCCTCGCCCTGTAACGCTTTCAAGGCTTGCGTCGCCTGCTCCAGTGCTTGATCCAGGGCCGCCTGCTCGGCCTCGATGCCGACGCCCGCCGCCTCGATGTCCAACACCTGGGAAGCGATCTGGACCACTTCACCAAACGCCGAGCCGGGCGATGCGCAGACACCCCGCAGCCGGCTGGGCATCGACGGTTCGACGGCAGTGATCGGCTCCAGTGTTAGCGGCGCTTGCACTGTTTCGCCGCACCCTGACAGCAGCAATTGTTCCAGCGCTTCGACGGCCTGCCCAGCCTGGGCACCGGCGGCGCTGATCTGCACACTGTCGCCCTTGGCCGTCTGCAACGCCATGATCGCCACCAGGGATTTGGCGTTGGCGCTGGCTTGCTGCTTATGCAGTTGGATATGGGCGTCGAAGCCCTTGGCCGCCTGGGCGAACACCGCGGCGGGACGGGCGTGCAGGCCACTTTCATTGGGCACGACCAGCCGCCGGGAAAACAGCACCGTGCCCGGCTGCGCCTCATCGAGCGCCCCTTGCTCACCTTGGCGCACCTGCAACAGCGGCGCGCCGCTCTCGATGCCAGTGGCCTCGTCCACGAGCAGGCTGAAGGGTTCGCCACTGACCACCAGCATCAGCGTCAACAGACTGCGCGCGTGCAAGGCGATGTAGTCGGCATCGAAATCGATCAGCGGCTGACCGGCCTCGACCCGTTGCCCCATGGTCACCCGCGAGGTGAACCCCTTGCCCGCCAGGTTGACCGTGTCCAGGCCGATATGCATCAACACCTGGACACCGTTGTCAGCGGTGATACTCACCGCATGGGCGCTGTCCTGGAGCGTGCCGACGACACCGGACAGCGGCGCGCAAAGGGTTTGCGAGGTCGGATCGATACAAATGCCATCCCCCACCACACGGCTGGAGAAAACCGGATCCGGCACGCTGTCCAAAGGCATCAAGACCCCGGACAGCGGTGCGAGCAATTGCAAGGATTGCGTTGTGTTCATGACTTCACCTGCTGCTGTCTGTTCTTTTTCGCATTGCGGGCACGCCGATCAGCGACCCGCGCCTGCACGGGTCATTTCCACCAATATTCGACCTGCAGGCCCACGTTGGAACCATGCCGCGCCCCACCAAACGCACCGGTGTCGGACAGCGCCGAGCCGGCCGCCAACTCATTGGCTGCACGCTGGGCCGCCGCGTTCCAACTGGCGTAGGTGTAATAGAGCCGTATTTCCGGGCGCGCCCAGAATTCCGGGCCCTTGGGCGACCAGGTGGGGGCAAAGGTGAATTTGCTCAGCTTGCGTGTTCCATCGTTGGCCTGCACCTGGTCGTGGCCCAGTTCGGCCACCAGCTTGAACTGATCGGTGATGGCGTACGCCGGGCGAACTCCCAACGACAGCCAGTCCTGGTCGGCACCATCGGGGCGGATGTCCTTCTGGTACACCGCCTGCACCTGCCCGCCGAAACGCGGCGTGACCTGCCAATCGAAAAACTCCACCAGACGATAGCTCTTGTTGCTGTCGTCCAGCCCGGTATCGCCGGTATAACCCAGCCCGGTGCCGGGGCCCTCGCCGTATTGCAAGGCCAGTTTATTCTTGCCACCCAGGAAGTCCTGTTGCACATGCTGGGCGGTCAGGGCCCAACCGCGGTGGGCGTCACGACGGTTCGCCCGGTCGATGAAGCTCAGGCCAAATTCCAGCTCGCCGCCGGGGTTGGTCCTGAAACCGGCGACGTTGAAGTCATGCCGGTTGACCGGGTCTTTCTGGTAGAGGTTGTCCTTGCGCGAGAAGGCGTAGCTGTATTTCAACCCGCCGATCAGCACGTCCTCGATCCCGCCACCGGTGGCGCTCTGGTTCCAGTAGTAGAAATCCGAAATATGGATGTCGTTGCGTTTGTAATACCGCCGGCCGGCCCACAACGACCCGCCGTTCAGGCTGGGCATATTCGACCATTGGGCATACATCTGCGGCATGCGCGCCGCGCCGTTTTCACCCTGGAAGGTCGGCGTGCGGTCGTAGCGGTTGTACAGCGACGCCATGCCGTCCACGCTCAACACCGAGCCATCGTCGAGGGTGAACAGATCCTGGCGCAGCTCCAATTCCCCGTACTGCTCGCACTCGTTGCCCAACCGATATTTGGTCTGCGCCCCAGGCAATTGGAAACAGGATTGGGAACGGCCATTGGTCGCGCTGCCGACGCCACTGCGCAAATAACCGGAAAACTCCAGCGCCTGAACCGGTAACGGCAGCGCCAGGCAGATACAGGACGCGGCCAGGCCACGGTTTATTATTGTTTTCATACGCCTCTCCATTGTTTCTTATTGTTGTTTGCTCCATGACTTCCCCCCTTGTTTGCCGTTTGGCCGGCGACAAGGGGCCCACGATGCGTCTGGCGCAACGTGTTCGCTGTCAGGCATTGCCTGGGTCAAGGGAAGTTTTTTATTCAGTCGCTCAGGTGCAGCACGAACGACTCGTAGGGCCGCAGGCGCAGCCGTCGGTATCGGTGTTCAGCCGCTTCGTAGTTGCCAATCACCCAGCGTTGTTTCGTCTCTTGGGTGAGGATCCCTTCGGGCAGCTCCACCTCGCAGTCGCCGCCATAAAAATGGCTGACCACCAGCAGGCGCTCACCCTGCCCTTCGCGCAGGTACGCCCACACGCGTGGATGCTCAGGCAACAGCAGGCGATAGACGCCGTCCTGGATCAAGGCTTCGCTGCGACGCAGGGCGATCAGCTCGCGGTAGTAATGCAGCACCGAGGTCGCGTCTTTTTGTTGTTGCTCGACGTTGATGAACGCGGCGTTGGCAGGCACGCCAATCCAGGGTTCGACCCGACTGAACCCCGCGTTCGGCCCAGCGCTCCATTGCATTGGCGTGCGCCCGTTGTCACGGGACTTCTGCATGATTGGCGCCATGGCCTCGGCTTCGGGGACTCCGGCGTTGCGCTTGAGGCGATAGATATTCAGGGTTTCCACATCGCGGTATTGCTCGATGTGATCGAAACCCGGATTGGTCATGCCCAGCTCCTCGCCCTGGTACACGAATGGCGTGCCCTGGAGAAACTGCAACGCCGTGGCGAGCATCTTCGCCGAAGGCACGCGGTACTCACCGTCGTCACCGAACCGCGACACCACTCGCGGCTGGTCATGGTTACACCAGAACAGCGCATTCCAGCCGTCACCGGCCTGCATGCCGACCTGCCAGTCGGACAGGATGCGTTTGAGCTCGAGAAAATCGAAGTCGGCCCGCACCCACTTTTGCAGGTTCGGATAGTCCACCTTCAGGTGATGGAAATTGAAGGTCATCGACAGTTCACAGGAGGCCGGGCACGAATAACGAACACAGTGCTCGAGGCTAGTGGACGACATCTCGCCAACGTTGATCAGGTCGAAACCCTCGAAGACTTCCCGGTGCATTTCCTGCAAGTAGCGATGCACATTGGGACCGTCGGTATAGAAACGCCGGCCGTCGGTGTGGTCGTCAGGAAAGTCGGCCGGCTTGGAAATCAGGTTGATCACATCGAGACGGAAGCCCCCCACGCCCTTGTCCCGCCAGAAACGCATCATCTTGAACACTTCGGCGCGGACCTGGGGGTTGTCCCAATTCAAGTCGGCCTGGGTATGGTCGAACAGGTGCAGGTAATACTGTCCGGTCTGCGCTTCGTATTCCCAGGCCGAGCCACCGAACTTGGACTCCCAGGTGTTCGGCTGGTCCCGCCAGATATAAAAATCGCGGTACGGGTTGTCGAGGCTGCTGCGGGCGGCCTGGAACCAGGGGTGCTCGATGGAGGTGTGATTGACCACGATGTCGAGCATCAGCTTGATACCGCGCTTGCGCGCCTCGGTGATCAACAATTCGCAATCGGCCATGGTGCCGTAGCTGGGGTCGATGGCGTAGTAGTCGCTGATGTCGTAGCCGTTGTCCCGTTGCGGCGAACGCAGGAACGGCGTCAGCCACAGGTAATCCACACCCAGCCACTGCAAGTAGTCGAGCTTGTCCACCACCCCCAGCAAATCACCAGTGGCCTGGCCGCCATGGCTGTAGAAACTCTTGGGATATATCTGGTAGATCACCGAGCGTTGCCAGTCTTGCATGTGCAATTCCTTCAGTCTGTTTGGTACTGGCCTTGCGGGCCTCATCGCGGGCAAGCCCGCCCACAGGGTCAGGCCACCCGATACCCCGGCCGGACGATCTTCATGCTCAACGCACAGGTCAGGGCAAAGGGCACGCTCATGGCGATGACCATGCCGACCACGAACATCGGTATGTAGTCAGGCACGATGGAAATGAATCCCGGCAGGCCTCCGACGCCAATCGCCGAGGCCTTGATCTTGTTCAGTGACAGGAAAATGCAACCCAGGGCCGAGCCGGTCAGGGCGCAATAGAAGGGGAATTTGTAGCGCAGGTTGACCCCGAACATTGCCGGTTCGGTGATGCCGAAATAAGCGGAAATCGCCGAGGTGGACGCCATGCTCTTGTCCCGCGCATTGCGGGTCATGTAGAACACCGCCAGCGCCGCGCTGCCCTGGGCCAGGTTGGACATGACGATCATCGGCCAGATGAAGGTGCCGCCCTGGGTCGAGATCAATTGCAGGTCCACCGCCAGGAACATGTGGTGCATGCCGGTCACCACCAGCGGCGCATAGAGCAGGCCGAAGATCGCCCCGCCAATCATCGGTGCCAGGTCGAACAGCGCCACCATGCCTTCGGTGATCAGGATGCCCAGGTGGCGGGTGACCGGACCGATGATGGCGAGGGCCAGCACCCCGGTGATCACGATGGTGGTGATGGGGATTACCAGCAGTTGGATGGCGTTGGGCACCCTGGCCCGCAACCATCTCTCGATCACGCTCATGACATAGGCCGCCAGCAGGATCGGCAGGATCTGCCCCTGGTAGCCGACTTTCTCGATCCGGAACCAGCCGAAGATATCGAAATACGGCAGGCTCTGGCCGTCCAATCCCGCCACGGCCTTGCCGTAGTTCCAGGCGTTGAGCAGGTCCGGGTGAACGAGCATCAGGCCCAGCACGATGCCAAGGATCTCGCTGCCGCCGAAACGCTTGGCCGCCGACCAGCCCACCAAGGCCGGGAGAAAGACGAAGGAGGTGTTGGCCATGAGATTGATCAGGCTCCAGACGCCGTCCAGGTTCGGATAGGCATCGAGCAACGTCTGCCCGGCAATGAACATGCCCTTGGCGCCCAGCAGGTTGTTGACGCCCATCAGCAGGCCAGCAATCACCAGGGCGGGCAGGATGGGCATGAACACATCGGAGAGCACCCGCACCAGGCGCTGCATACCGTTGCCTTTCTGCGCGCCCTGGCGCTTGACGTCGGCGATGGTCGCGGCGGCCAGGCCCGTCAGCTCGCGCAGGGCCGCGTAGACCTTTTCCACCTCGCCGGGGCCAATGACCACCTGGAACAGGCCACCGGTGAAAAAGGAGCCCTTGACCAGGTCGATCTGGTTCAGCGTGGCGCTGTCCACCCGGGTCGCGTCCTTGAGGGACAGGCGCAGGCGCGTCACGCAGTGGGCGGCCTGCTCGATATTGTCGACGCCACCCAAGCTGTGCAGCAGCTCGCTGGCGATTCTGGAGTAATCGTGGCTCATGCTTTTTTCTTCCGCGTCATTCTTGTTATTGAATAGTCGACAGCACGTGGAAGAGAAAGTACTCGTCTGTACGAGTTAAATCAACAACTCGTACAGACGAGTTATGTTTTTGTTTATGATGAGCCCCCGACTGTCCCGGAAACGTCCTACGCTCCTGTCGTCAAAGAATGACAGCCGAATGGACAAATCCCCCACTTGGCCCGTAAGGTTCCGCCCCGGTGAACAGCGCGGTACAGAGCCCTCCCCATGAGTAAATACAACCAGATCTACAACGATCTGCTGACCAGCATTACCACCGAACGCCTGGAGCGAGGCGCTCGCCTGCCCTCCGAAACCGAACTGATGGACAGTTATCAGGCCAGTCGTGGCACGGTGCGCAAGGCCATCGAACAACTTCAGGAGCGCGGCTTCGCCCAGAAAATCCATGGCAAGGGCACCTTCGTGCTGTCCACCCAGCCCATCGAATTCCAGCTCGGCGGCATCGTCAGTTTCCAGGAGACCTACCCGCGCCTGGGCAATGACGTCAGTACCGAAGTGGTCGAGTTCAGCCAGTTACCGTTGGAAGGCGCGCTGCTCGAGCACATCAAGGCCCCCGCCGGCAGCCAAGTCACCCGCATCAAGCGGGTCCGGCGAATCGACGGCAAGCGCGTGATCCTGGACATCAACCATTTCGTCAGCGACGTTATCCCCGGCCTGACCCGCGACATTGCCGTGCAGTCGATCTACGCCTTCATCGAACAGACCCTGCAACTGCAAATCGCCTACGCCCATCGCACCATCGAAGCGGTCCGCTGCGGCAAGGACGACCAGCAGCACCTGGACCTCGAAGGCCAGAGCCATGTCATCGTGGTGAGTAACCAGACCTTTCTCCAGGATGGCCGGCAGTTCGAGTACACCGAGTCGCGGCATACGCTGGATAAGTTTTATTTTTCGGATGTGGCGCGGCGGTGAACGCAAAAAAGGCGTGTGGATACGGGTTCACATGGATTTGATTCGTTCACAGTTCTCTAATACCTAAGCCTGAAGGACTTCAGCGGTCGACAGGTTTTCCCGGCCGATATCGATCGATCACAGCAGCACACGCTCCGCCGTCCTCCTCAAACACCCGCGAGACGGCAACAGCGATTTCGACTCATACCCTGAACTGTTGCAGCACGGGCATTCCAGAAATGATGTCGTGCACCTGATCTTGTAGGTAACGGTTATGGTTGTAAAAAAACGATTAGATAAAAAGAGCCGCGCACAAAAACGATTACTCCTGACAACCGGCTCGTCGAACAGAGGAGAGGCTGAGATGTCTGTCACCCAACCAAAGCGTCCAACTCTTCGCAAGCCATGCCAGGTAACCGTCGGCCTTCTTTCGCAACGTTGACCTGCAACGCCACCTGAGCCACATCCAACACATTCTGGGTAAGCGAATAGCTGCCCTTGGCCTGCAGCCAGGTCAGCACGTCCGCCAAATGCCAGATAGAAGCACTCCCCTCGTGCACCGGCGTCGGGAAGCTGCTCGGATGAGCCAACATCAGCTTGCGCATATTCTGCCGAGACACGCCTACGATCTCCGCGACATCGGTCAGTCCGACCAAATCAGGCGCGACCTCGATCAATTTGGCCGACGGCACTGCGCGATGGACGTCGGCCAGAGCGCTAAGCACCGCCTTGACCGCATCAGGCGCCTCGCGGGTGAACTCAAGCGCCAGCCGGCCCGGTTGCCCGATGCCGACCAGAGCATCGTCGCAGCCCGCTTCTCCCAGCCGCTCCACCAGTTCATCCATGGCACAGCCATCGTTAGCAAGCTGATATTTCAAGGTAAAAATATATTCCATTGTTCTATTCCTCAGCATCGCCATCAGCGTCGCGCCGATTGCGATGCGCAGTGCAATTGTCCACGACGCGTCGCAATGCTCGCGCGTGGTTGCCAGGACTCTTCGGCGTGCTCCATATCGATGTGATACAGAATTCGCCACAGCGGCATTCCGCGTCTTTGTACGGGCAATAAACCCGCCCCCAAGCGTGACTGCCACCAGCGTCTACGCGCCACCCCTGCCCTTCGGCATACCTAAGCGTTTCTTCGATTTCTTTCTTCGGGTGCGTTGGACGAATCATCCGTGATCTCCAGTATTCGCATGATCAGCCAGGTTGTCAAATGACAACCTAGCTCTTTCTTTCAAACGACGCTCTGCCCAGCGGGGTCACGTTTGCCCGGTCGCAGCATGGATACAGGGGGTACGACGCGCAATACTTGGCACGCGACAGCGTTTCGCAAGGCGTGCCGGCGAAATTCCCGCAGGGCTTCGCCGTCCGATGATAAGCACTTCTCGGTGCTCGATGAGGCGGGGAATCGTAGCGAAAGGTGACTGAGCCGTCAGGTGCCATTGATGGCTGAGAGCGACGGACAAGCGAGGAACAACGATGGGGAATTGGTGCGTAGCAGATGGGCACAGACCGCTTGGAATCGCCTCTATCCTATGGCGAGGGAGCTTGCTCCCGCTGGGCTGCGCAGCAGCCCCAAACCCTCATCGGCGGTGTGTCAGGTTGACCCTACCCGCTTGGATTGGGGGCGCTTCGCACCCCAGCGGGAGCAAGCTCCCTCGCCACGGTTTTGTGTTTGGCTGGCAATGACGCGGGCCTTTCAAGTCTCATCACGTCAGTGACAAAGTGCTGATCCAGAAATAGAAGGATCTGGAAGCCGACCGCGTGCTGGCGAGGACCGACTACAAGGAGGTGCCGAACCCTAAAACGCCAAAAGCCCGCAACTAAGCGGGCTTCAGGGTGTTACTTGCTAGAGGCTACCGGTCAGCGCCGGACGCCCCATCACTCCCACTCAATCGTCGCCGGCGGCTTGCTCGACACGTCATACGTCACGCGAGAAATGCCTTCGATTTCATTGATGATCCGCCCGGAGACAGTCTCCAGCAGCTCGTACGGCAGGTGAGCCCAGCGCGCGGTCATGAAGTCGATGGTTTCCACGGCGCGCAGGGCCACGACCCAGGCGTAACGACGGCCATCGCCGACCACGCCCACGGATTTCACCGGCTGGAACACCACGAACGCCTGGCTGACCTTGTGGTACCAGTCGGCCTTGCGCAGTTCTTCGATGAAGATGTGGTCGGCGCGACGCAGCAGGTCGGCGTATTCCTTCTTCACTTCACCGAGGATCCGCACGCCCAGGCCCGGGCCCGGGAATGGGTGGCGGTAGACCATGTCGTACGGTAGGCCCAGTTCCAGGCCGAGGCGACGCACTTCGTCCTTGAACAGTTCGCGCAGCGGCTCGACCAGCTTGAGGTTCATCTCTTCCGGCAGGCCACCGACGTTGTGGTGGGACTTGATCACGTGGGCCTTGCCGCTCTTGGCGCCGGCCGACTCGATCACGTCGGGGTAGATGGTGCCCTGGGCCAGGTACTTGATGTTGTCCAGCTTGCAGGATTCGGCATCGAACACGTCGATGAAGGTGCGGCCGATGATCTTGCGTTTCTTCTCCGGGTCGGACTCGCCGGCCAGGTTGTTCAGAAACTGCTCTTCGGCGTTGGCGCGGATCACCTTGACGCCCATGTTCTCGGCGAACATGGCCATCACTTGCTCGCCTTCGTGCAGGCGCAGCAGGCCGTTGTCGACGAAGACGCAGGTCAGCTGGTCACCGATGGCCTTGTGCAGCAGCGCGGCAACCACCGAGGAGTCCACACCGCCGGACAGGCCCAGCAGCACGTTGTCGGTGCCGACCTGGGCGCGGACCTGGGCGATGGCGTCTTCAGCGATCTTCGACGGGGTCCACAGGGCTTCGCACCCGCAGATGTCGAGGATAAAGCGCGACAGGATCCGGCCGCCCTGCTTGGTGTGGGTCACTTCAGGGTGGAACTGCACGCCGTAGTAGCGGCGGTCATCGTTGAACATGCCGGCAATCGGGCAGCTCGGGGTGCTGGCCAGGATGTGGAAGTCTTCCGGCATCTTGGTGACCTTGTCACCGTGGCTCATCCACACGTCCAGGCCGAACAGGCCATCGGCGTCGACGTGGTCCTCGATACCGTCCAACAGGCGGCTCTTGCCGACCACGTCGACGCGGGCGTAACCGAACTCACGCAGGTCCGAACCTTCGACCTTGCCGCCTAGCTGCTCAGCCATGGTCTGCATGCCGTAGCAGATACCGAAGACCGGCACGCCCAGGTCGAACACGGCTTGCGGGCAGCGCGGGCTGTCGGCTTCGTGCACGGACTCGGGGCCGCCGGCGAGGATGACGCCTTTCGGAGCGAATTCGCGAATCGCTTCGTCATCCATGTCGAACGGATGCAGTTCGCAGTACACGCCGATCTCACGCACGCGGCGGGCGATCAGTTGGGTGTACTGGGAACCGAAGTCGAGGATCAGGATGCGGTGAGCGTGAATGTCGAGGGCCATGACTCATTCTCATGTAGTGAATCAGAAACAACTCGGGGCTGAATGAACAGCCCCGGTGATTAACGTTTTGCTGGAAGCCTTAACCTACACGGTAGTTCGGCGCTTCCTTGGTGATCTGCACGTCGTGCACGTGGGACTCGGCCATGCCGGCGCCGGTGATGCGCACGAATTCCGGCTTGGTGCGCATCTCTTCGATGTCAGCGCTGCCGGTATAGCCCATGGAGGAACGCAGGCCGCCCATCAGTTGATGGATGATGGCGCTCAGGGTGCCCTTGTATGGCACGCGACCTTCGATACCTTCCGGCACCAGCTTCTCGGCACCCGCGGAGGAGTCCTGGAAGTAACGGTCGGAAGAGCCCTGGGCCTGGGACATGGCGCCCAGCGAACCCATGCCGCGATAAGCCTTGTAGCTACGGCCCTGGAACAGCTCGATCTCGCCCGGCGCTTCTTCGGTACCGGCGAACATCGAACCCATCATCACGCAGTAGGCACCGGCAACGATGGCCTTGGACAGGTCACCGGAGAAACGGATACCGCCGTCGGCGATCAACGGCACGCCGGTGCCTTCAAGGGCGGCGGCGACGTTGGCGATGGCGCTGATCTGCGGCACGCCGACACCAGCAACGATACGGGTGGTGCAGATCGAGCCAGGGCCGATACCGACCTTGACCGCGTCGGCACCGGCGTCGGCCAGGGCCTTGGCGGCTGCGCCGGTGGCGATGTTGCCGCCGATCACCTGCACGTCAGGGAAGTTCTGCTTGACCCAGCGAACGCGGTCGATCACGCCTTTGGAGTGACCGTGGGCGGTGTCGACCACCACCACGTCAACGCCGGCATTGACCAGGGCGGCGACGCGGTCACCGGTGTCCTTGCCGGTGCCGACGGCGGCGCCGACGCGCAGACGACCTTGGTCGTCCTTGCTCGCCAGCGGGTAGGCCTTGGCTTTTTCGATGTCGTTGACGGTCATCATGCCCTTGAGGGCAAATTTGTCATCGACGATCAGCACGCGCTCGATGCGGTGCTTGTGCAGCAATTCACGGACGTCGTCCTTGCTGGTGCCTTCCTTGACCGTGACCAGGCGCTCTTTAGGCGTCATCACTTGGCGGACGGAAGCATCCAGGCGGTTCTCGAAACGCACGTCGCGGGAGGTGACGATGCCGACCAGGTCGCCATCGTGCAGCACCGGAACGCCGGAGATGTTGTGCATGCGGGTCAGTTCGAACAGATCCCGGACCGTGGCGTCAGCCTCGATGGTGATCGGATCCTTGACCACGCCAGCCTCGAACCGCTTGACCTTGCGCACTTCGGCGGCCTGCTGTTCGATGGTCATGTTCTTGTGGATGATACCGATACCGCCTTCCTGGGCCATGGCAATGGCCAGACGGGCTTCGGTCACGGTGTCCATGGCAGCGGAAACCAGGGGGATATTCAGTTCGATGCCACGGGTGAGACGGGTTTTGAGACTGACTTCGTTAGGCAGTACCTCGGAATAACCGGGCACTAGGAGAATGTCATCGAAGGTCAGAGCTTCTTGGCTGATACGCAGCATCGCGGGGGCTCCCGAGCGGGAAAATGGAAGCGCGCCATTATACTCATGCACCCCGTCTGGCTCAATGTAAAACTCTGTCTATTATTGGCGGGGTGATTGACGGGCTAAAACCACCGCCTTCAACCAAACACAGAGAGTGGGGAAATGGTGGCCCCTGTGGCGAGGGAGCTTGCTCCCGCTCGGTTGCGCAGCAACCGCCAAAAGCCGGGGCCGCTTCGCAGCCCAGCGGGAGCAAGCTCCCTCGCCACAGGGTTTGTATTCCATTCCACAAGGGCTGTGTGTTCCTGGCCACAGCGTTTGGGTGTCCTCGCTACAACTCCACCTTCACCCAACTCACCGGCTGATCGAGCCAATCGGCGAATTCATCGATGAACTCCTGCTTGAATCCCGCCTCCAGCCAGTTATTGAAGATGAACCCCAGGTTGGAAAAGCCGCACGGCTGCAGGAACAGGAAGCCATTGATGTCATCTTCATGACCGCACTCGGGACAGGTGAAGTTGTCGGTGCGCCCTGGCATCCAATCTTCCAGGCTTTCGAACAGCGCTTCGCCAATCTCCCGGCGACACTCGGCGCAACCGGCTTCTTCAAGAAAGCCCTTGGCCGGCGTATAGATGCAGCGCTTGGTGATGACCTCCAGGCCATTGACCGGCTCGCCGAACGGCAGTGCGTCGGGATGCAGCACCACGTCTCGGGCACCGGGGGCGATGGCGTGGGCCATGCGATTGCCGGTACGCCCGCAGGTGGTCAGTTGTTCTTCGACGATATTCTTGCGCACCAGCCAACGCACGATTGCCCGGGCCCGAGGCTCGTGGACCGGCAGGGTGGAAATTTTCGGGACGATAATGCTTTGCGAATTCATGGCGAGGCCTGGCGGTTTCCCTGGCGGTTCTTATAAAGGGCCGGCAGCTTAATCCCTGGCTGGGCCAGGTCAAGCACTCAGGTAACGCCCGATCAACGCGAGGCCACTGGCGAGCACCAACCAAGTGACCAGGCGCACGAAGGCCTCTCGGGACATTTTCATGGTCAGACGACGCCCCACCCACAACCCCAGCGCCATGGCCGGCAACAAACACAGCGCCAGTACCAACAAGGGTAGCTCGGCATACACCCCGGCGATGATAAACAGGCTCAAGCGCACCACGGTGCTGCAACTGATCAAGGCACTTTGCGTGGCACGGGCCGGGTCCTTGGGCAGGCGACTGTTCAGGTAGATGGCATACAAAAAGCCGCCACTGCCAAACAACGCCCCGAACATCCCGCCCACCGTGCCCATCGGAAACGCCCACAGCGAAGACAGCTGCGTCGGCCGGGTCTTTATCAACAGGCTGTAGATGGCATAAGCGCAGATGAACAACCCCATCAACAACAGCAACACGTCGGACTTGAGGTTGAGCAGGAAAATTACCCCCAGGGTGCAGCCCAGCGCCATGCACGGCAGCAAGCGCAGCAGTTCCGGCCGGGAGACGTCACGGCGCGAGGGCAACAGGTTGCCGAAGGCCGCGACAAAATCGAGCAAGACCAGCAGCGGGACGATTTTCGACAGGGGCATGAACAACAGCAGGATCGGCGCCGCCACCAGCGCCGTGCCAAACCCGGCGATGCCGAACACGATGTAGGCCAGGACAATGGCCGAGGCGATCACCAGCCATTCCATCGGGGCAAATGCCCACTGGCCCAACCATGGGAGAAGATTCATCCGGCACTTCCTTGATGAGGAGAGCGGGGACTTTAGCCAGATGCTGGGGGTTACATCCAGCACTTATGGCGACAGACCTATCGCCTTCGCGAGCAAGCCCGCTCCCACAGGGGATACCAGTGATCTGAAGATTGATGTTGTACCTGTGGGAGCGGGCTTGCTCGCGAAGGGGGCGACTCAGTCTAATTGCCTTGCACACATGGAGATTCCCCTGCGAATGCCCTTATCATGCCGCCCATGATTAAAGATCCCTTTGCCCGACTGGGCCTGGACCGCGAAGTCCTGACTGTCAGCCAGCTCAACGGCCGCGCGCGGGTGTTGCTCGAAGACGTGTTCAGCAACATCTGGGTCGAGGGCGAGATCTCCAACCTCGCCCGCCCCGCCTCCGGACACGTGTACTTCACTCTCAAGGACAGCGGCGCCCAGGTGCGTTGCGCGCTGTTCCGACAGAACGCCGCACGGGTGCGCCAGGCTCTGAAAGACGGCTTGGCGGTGAAGGTGCGCGGCAAGGTTTCGCTGTTCGAGGGCCGTGGCGACTATCAACTGATCCTCGACACCGTGGAGCCGGCCGGCGATGGCGCCCTGCGCCTGGCTTTCGATGCACTGAAGGAAAAGCTCAGCGCCGAAGGCCTGTTCAGCGCCGAGCGCAAGGTGCCGCTGCCAGCCCATCCGCAACGCATCGGCATCATCAGCTCGCCCACCGGCGCGGTGATCCGCGACATCATCAGCGTGTTCCGCCGCCGCGCGCCGCAGATATCCCTGACCTTGATTCCTACCGCCGTGCAAGGCCGCGAAGCCACCGCGCAAATCGTCCGCGCCCTGAAACTGGCCGATGCCCGCGGTTTCGATGCGCTGATCCTGGCCCGGGGCGGCGGTTCGCTGGAAGACTTGTGGTGCTTCAACGAAGAAGCCGTGGCCCGGGCGGTGGACGCCTGCGTCACACCGATCGTCAGCGCTGTCGGCCATGAAACCGATGTGTCCATCAGTGACTTCGTCGCCGACGTCCGCGCCCCGACCCCTTCTGCCGCCGCCGAACTGCTGGCGCCGGATGCCGGCGACCTGGTACGCCGGGTCGAAAGCCTGCATCGCCGGCTGGTGATGCGCATGCGCGACCGGCTGATGCGCGATCAACTGCGCCTCGAAGGCCTTACCCGACGCCTGCGCCATCCCGGTGAACGCCTGCGCCAGCAGGCCCAACGCCTCGACGACCTGGACATGCGCATGCGCCGGGCCTTCGAACGCAGCCTCAATACTCGCCGCGAACGACTGATCCGCCTGGAAACCCGCCTGGCCGGGCAGCATCCGGGCCGCCAACTGGCAATGTTGCGCCAGCGCCTGGACAGCCTCGCCGAACGCCTGCCCCGGGCCATGCGCGAAGGGCTCAAGACGCGACGCGTGCAATTGCACAACCAGATGCAGACGCTGCACATCGTCAGCCCCCTGGCGACCCTCGGTCGCGGCTACAGCATTTTGCTCGACGAGCGCGGCCATGCGATCCGCAGCGCCGGGCAAACCCAGACTGGCCAGCGCCTGACCGCCAAGCTCGGCGAAGGCGAACTGCTGGTGCGGGTCGAGGACAATCACCTGACGCCGGTCACCCTTTCTTTACTGGATTGATTCATGCCGCGATATCTCGCCCCCTTGCTCTTGCTATGCCTGACCGTCAACGCCCACGCCGACAGTTACATCACCCGCTTGCTGAACAAGCCGGTGCCCGGCGGTGTGGCCGTGGTGGACCTGGGCAGCGCGGCC
This sequence comes from Pseudomonas sp. SWRI179, assembly GCF_014268705.1. Taxonomy (NCBI): domain Bacteria; kingdom Pseudomonadati; phylum Pseudomonadota; class Gammaproteobacteria; order Pseudomonadales; family Pseudomonadaceae; genus Pseudomonas; species Pseudomonas sp. SWRI179. The sequence goes on from NZ_JABWRA010000027.1 coordinate 26,691, forward strand.
CAGGCACCCAAAGCCACTTACCAGGGCAAACCGGTGCTGGTGGTCAAGGAACAACAGAACTGGCTGGCGATTGTCGGCATTCCGCTGACGGTCCAGCCCGGCACCCAGCAGATCAGCAGCGCCGGCACTACCCAGCCCTTCGTGGTCGGCTACAAGAAGTACCCCGAGCAGCACATCACCCTGAAGAACAAGCGCCAGGTCAATCCGAACCCGGCGGATCTCAAGCGCATCGACGCCGAGCTGGCGGTGCAACTGAAGGCCTATCGCAGCTTCAGCCCGAACATCCCCAGCAACTTGTTGCTGGACAAACCGGTCAACGGCCCGCTGTCGAGCAAGTTCGGCGTACGCCGTTTCTTCAACGGCGAAGAGCGCAACCCCCACGCCGGGCTGGACTTCGCCGTGCCCGCCGGCACGCCGATCAAGACCCCGGCCGCCGGCAAGGTGATCCTCACCGGCAATTACTTCTTCAATGGCAACACCGTATTCGTCGACCATGGCCAAGGCTTCATCAGCATGTTCTGCCACATGTCGAAGATTGACGTGAAGGTCGGCCAGCAACTGGCCCGGGGCACCGTGGTGGGCAAGGTCGGCGCCACCGGCCGGGCGACGGGGCCGCATATGCACTGGAACATCAGCTTGAATGATGCGCGGGTGGATCCGGCGATTTTTATCGGGGCTTTCCAACCCTGAGTGTTTGCGGTGAGGCTACTGGCCTCTTCGCGAGCAAGCCCGCTCCCACAGGTACAGCGTTGATTCTGAAATCATCCACATTCCCCTGTGGGAGCGGGCTTGCTCGCGAAAGCGTCAGCCGCATCGCAGTCCATCATCATGGATTGCCAAGCGAGAAACATCGACGCAATAAAATTACAACTACCTCAGCGTCACGCGATTAAATCTCGCAAACCCACCTAAAAACAGAACTTCTCCCAATTTTCCCCGACTGCTTGCAACCCCCCGTCCACGCGGTTAGGGTTGAAGGCATGAAAACCTCTCACACCCTCATCCAGCTTCGCCAGCACCGCAGCCTGTGCCTCGTCAGCGCACGACTGCCGGGCTGAATCGCGGCACCTCGTCCCGGCTGTAGAGCCACCCCCATTCGAACCACCGGCAGGCCGCCTTTTTCCGGCCACGACAATAAGGATTCCGCCCATGAGCATGCTCAAAGACCCGTCTTCGAAATACCGCGCCTTCCCGACCATCAACCTGCCGGATCGCACCTGGCCGTCGAAGACCATCACCGCCGCGCCGATCTGGTGCAGCTCCGACCTGCGCGACGGCAACCAGTCGCTGATCGAGCCGATGGACGCGGTCAAGAAGCTACGCTTCTGGAAAACCCTGGTCGCGGTGGGCGTGAAGGAAATCGAAGCGTCGTTCCCGGCCGCCTCGCAGACCGACTTCGATTTCGTGCGCACCCTCATCGAGGAAGGCCACATCCCGGACGACACCACCATCCAGGTGCTGACCCAGGCCCGTGAAGACCTGATCGCCCGCACGTTCGAATCCCTGCGTGGCGCGAAAAAAGCCATCGTCCACCTGTACAACGCCACCTGCCCGTCGTTCCGCCGTATCGTGTTCAACCAGGACAAGGAAGGCGTGAAGGAAATCGCGGTGAACGCGGCCAAGCTGTTCGTCAAATACGCCGCCCAGCAGCCGGAAACCCAGTGGCAGTTCGAGTATTCGCCAGAGACCTTCAGCGCCACCGAGCTGGAATTCGCCAAGGAAGTCTGCGACGCCGTGATCGAAGTGTGGAACCCGACCCCGGCGCGCAAGGTGATCCTCAACCTGCCGGCCACCGTGGAAGTCGCCACCCCGAACATCTACGCCGACCAGATCGAGTGGTTCCACCGCAACATCACCCGTCGTGACAGCGTGCTCATCAGCCTGCACACCCACAACGACCGTGGCACCGGCGTGGCCGCTACCGAGCTGGGCCTGATGGCCGGCGCCGACCGTGTCGAAGGCTGCCTGTTCGGCAACGGCGAACGCACCGGCAACGTCGACCTGGTAACCGTGGCGCTGAACCTCTACACCCAGGGCATCAACCCTGAGCTGGACTTCTCCGACATCGACGGCGTGCGCAAAGTGGTCGAGGAATGCAACCAGATCCCGGTGCACCCGCGTCATCCGTACGTCGGCGACCTGGTTCACACCGCGTTCTCGGGCTCGCACCAGGATGCGATCCGCAAAGGTTTTGCCCAGCAGAAATCGGACACCCTGTGGGAAGTGCCGTACCTGCCAATCGACCCGGCCGACATCGGTCGCAGCTACGAGGCAGTGATTCGTGTGAACAGCCAGTCGGGCAAGGGCGGCATCGCCTACCTGCTGGAGCAGGAATACGGCATCAGCCTGCCCCGTCGCATGCAGATCGAGTTCAGCCAGGTGGTGCAGCGCGAAACCGATCGCCTGGGCCTGGAAATGACCGCCCAGCAGATCCACGCCCTGCTGCAGCGTGAATACCTGCAAGCCAACACCCCGTACGCGCTGGTCAGCCATCGCCTGCAGGAAGAAAACGGCAACAGCGCCGTGGAAGTGGAAGTGGCGAGCAAGGGCCAGGGCGAGACCAACCTGCACTGGCGCGGCCGAGGCAACGGCGCCCTGGAAGCACTGGTGGCTGGCCTGCCAATTCCGGTGGAGATCATGGACTACAACGAACACGCCATCGGCGCCGGCACCAACGCCAAGGCCGCGGCGTACATCGAACTGCGAGTCAACGGCGAGCGCGCGGTGCATGGTGTGGGTATCGATGAGAACATCACCACCGCGAGCTTCAAGGCGCTGTTCAGTGCGCTGAACCGTTCGCTGAGCCAGCCAGAGGCCAAGGCGGCTTGATCGGTCGCTGAAAATCAAAAAGGCCCCGGGGTGTGAACCCTGGGGCCTTTTTTGTTTGGCTTGGTGTTGGGTTGGCTGTTCCGGCCCCTTCGCGAGCAAGCCCGCTCCCACAGGAGGTTTCTGCCAAGCACAGAGTCTGCGTCCGCCGCAGTTCCACTGTGGGAGCGGGCTTGCTCGCGAAGGAGCCCTCTCAGACGGCCGAGATATCAGGCATGGGTATCGATCGAAATAGTCATCGCCTGCAACAGCGCGGCCTGCAAGGTTTGCAAAGTCGCCTGGGTCGCCATGATCTGGGTCTGGATCGCCATGGTTTCCTGGGCTTTCTGCTCCTCATCGGCCCGGCTTTTTTGCACCCGGGCTAGCTGGGCTTGCTGTTCGGCGAGCAACTTCTCGGTCTGTTCGATCTGCTTCTTCAGTTGCTCGATGACATCGCCGGTGCCGCTGCTGCCACCCGCACCAGCGATATTCGCGCCGCTGGTGTCGACTGCGAGTTTCTTGTCCTTGTCTTCGCTGCTGTCAGTCGGGGCCACTGGACTGACTGCTTTCTCTTCTTCAGCCTCGCGGATGGAGACCTTTGGGGCCGACAATGGATAAGGGTTAACGGTCGTTGCGCTGATACTGGTCATAGGGACTCCTCCTTGGCTGACCCGTTATCGGCACCCGACAGCGTTCCTTGAGGCTGAATCGTTTCAATAAATGAATTCGAAGCGGTCAGCATCCAGGTTCGCCGGAAACCGCGTGCGATACGCTGCCAGATCCGCCGCCTTCAAACACACCCTGAACACGCCATCAGCTTCGCCAGCGCTGAGCAAGCTCTCCCCCTGGAAATCCAGTACCTGGCTGTCCCCGGTGTAGGCGAAGCCCTTGCCATCGGTACCCACACGGTTGACCGCCGCCACGTAGCACAGGTTTTCGATCGCCCGGGCCGGCAGCAGCCGATTCCAGTGCTGACGCCGCGCCCCGGGCCAGTTGGCGGTGTACAACAGCAGGTCAGTGTCCTCGGCATCACGGCTCCACGCCGGGAAGCGCAGGTCGTAGCAGATCAACGGCCGGATCCGCCAACCCTGGAGTTCGAACAGCACCTGTTGGTCACCCGGTGTGTAGTGGTTATGCTCGCCGGCCATGCGGAACAGATGGCGCTTGTCGTAATGCAGCACTTCACCGTCCGGCCGCGCCCACAGCAAGCGATTGCGATGGCTGCCGTCGCCGGCCTGGATGATCACGCTACCGGTGATCACCGCGTCCAGTTTCGCCGCCTGGTCCTTGAGCCAACGGCTGGTGGGCCCGTGTTCAGGCTCCGCCAGGGTCTCGGATTCCATGGAGAAACCGGTGGTGAACATTTCCGGGAGGATGATCAGGTCAGCCCCGCGCGCCTGTTCGAGCAGCGCTTCGAAATGCTCCAGGTTGGCCTCGCGGTCATGCCAGGCCAAGGTGGTCTGGACCAGGGCAATGTCGAGGTCCGGCAACGCGCTCAAATCACGCATAGTTTTTCCGCCGCTTCGCGCAGCGTCTCCTCGCGTTTGGCAAAGCACAGGCGCACCAGGCGCTGGCCTTGCGGTGGGTCCTGGTAGAAGACCGAGATCGGAATGGTCGCCACGCCGTGTTCGCGGGTCATCCACAGCGCCATGTCGACGTCATTCAGGTCCGGGCGAATCCGAGAGTAGTCCACCAGTTGAAAATACGTGCCGGTCACGCGCTTGAAGCTGAACCGCGACGGGGCCAGCAGATCGCAGAACAGGTCACGCTTGGCCTGGTAGAAGTCCGGCAGTTCGTCGACGTGTTCCGGATGCTCGGCCATGAAGTCAGCCAGGGCGTACTGCAACGGCGTCACGCCGCAGAAGCTGACGTACTGGTGCACCTTGCGCAGCTCCGCGGTCAGCGCCGCTGGCGCCACCACGTAGCCGGTTTTCCAGCCGGTGACGTGGTAGGTCTTGCCGAACGAACTGACGACGAAGGCGCGGCGGTACAGCTCTTCATGGGCCAGGACACTGGCATGGGCGACGCCATCGAATACCAAGTGCTCATAAACCTCGTCGCTGACCAGATAGATGTCGCGGTCGCGAATCAGCGCCGCCAATTGATCCAGTTCGGCGCGGCTGATCAGGGCGCCGCTGGGGTTGTGCGGCGAGTTGAGGATGATCATGCGCGTGCGCGGGCTCAGGGCTTCGCCGAGCTTCTCGAAGTCGATGGAGAAGTCATCCAGGCCCAATGGCACATGCACGCAACGCCCACCGGCCAATTGCACGGAGGGCTCGTAACTGTCGTAGCTGGGGTCGAAGACGATCACTTCGTCACCGCTGTGGACCACCGCCGCGATGGCGCAGAAAATCGCCTGGGTCGCGCCAGGGGTCACGGTGACTTCCAGGTCGGCATCGACACTGGCGCCGTAGCTGCGGGCGATCTTCGCTGCGATCTGCTGGCGCAGCGCCGGCAGGCCGGTCATGGGTGAATATTGGTTGTGGCCTTGGGCGATGTGCCGACCGACCGCGTCGCGCAAGGCTTGCGGACCATCGAAATCGGGAAACCCCTGGGACAGGTTCAACGCGCCCGTCTGCGCGGCGAGCTGGGACATCTGGGTGAAAATCGTGATGCCGACGTTCGGCAACTTGCTGGTGATCATGGAGGGTCCCTGCTCTGCACCCGGCTCTGGCGCGGCGCGGGAGAGCTCGAGGATAGCCCAATCGCCGGGCATGAAAAAGGGTGCCGCCAAGGGCACCCTTTTCTTGTCACCGAATCGCAGGAAAACTCTGTGGCGAGGGAGCTTGCTCCCGCTGGGCTGCGAAGCAGCCCCTGTGTTTCATCTGATGCACTGCGGTGGCAGGTACATCTTTGGGGCTGCTGCGCAGCCCAGCGGGAGCAAGCTCCCTCGCCACAAAAGCGGTCCTGATTCAGCGCTTGTCGCGGCGCTTCTTGTCGGCCTTCTTGTGGTGCGACATCAAGCGGCGCTTCTTGTTGACCTGGCGGTCGGTGAGCGTGTTCTTGTTGCCTTCGTACGGGTTCTCGCCGCCCTTGAACTCGATGCGGATCGGCGTGCCGACCAGCTTCAGGACACGACGGTAGGTGTTCTCCAAGTAGCGAACGTAGGACTTGGGCACCTTCTCGATCTGGTTACCGTGGATCACGATAATCGGCGGGTTGGCACCGCCCAAGTGGGCGTAGCGCAGCTTGATCCGACGGTTGTTGACCATCGGTGGCGCGTGCTCGCCGACCGCATCTTCGAGGATCTGGGTCAGGCGGTTGGTCGGCCAGCGGGTGACCGCCGACTTGAACGAGTTCTGCACCGAAGCGTAGAGGTTGCCCACGCCCGTGCCGTGCAAGGCCGAGATGAAGTGGATGTCGGCGAAGTCGACGAAGAACAGCCGACGCTGGAGTTCGACTTTCACAAAGTCGCGCTCGCTCGGCGTCATGCCGTCCCACTTGTTGATCGCGATGACCAATGCACGACCGGCTTCCAGGGCGAAGCCCAGCAGGTTCAAGTCGTGGTCGACCACACCCTCGCGGGCGTCCATCACGAAGATCACCACGTTGGCGTCTTTGATCGCCTGCAGCGTCTTGACCACGGAGAACTTTTCAACTTCTTCGTGGATCTTGCCGCGCTTGCGCACACCGGCGGTGTCGATCAGCGTGTACTTCTCTTCGTTACGTTCGAAGGGAATATAGATGCTGTCACGGGTGGTGCCGGGCTGATCGTAGACGATGACCCGGTCTTCGCCGAGCATGCGGTTGACCAGCGTCGACTTGCCTACGTTCGGGCGACCAATGATGGCGATCTTGATCCCGTCTTTTTCGCTCGGGCCCGGAATGCGCTTGGCTTCCTCGCCTTCGGCAACGATCTCTTCTTCGCCGTCTTCCGGCTCTTCGGCGTCGTCCTTGGGGAAACTCTCCAGGGCGATTTCCAGCATCTGGGTGATGCCGCGACCGTGGGCGCCGGCGATCGGGATCGCCTGGCCCATGCCCAACGGGGCGAACTCGGCGCGAGCCATGTCCGGGTCGATGTTGTCGACCTTGTTGGCGACCACGTAGGAACGCTTGTTACGCTTGCGCAAATGCTCGGCGATCATCTGGTCGGCGGCGGTAAAACCAGCCTTGGCGTCTACCAGGAACAGCACCACATCGGCTTCTTCGATGGCGAGCAGCGACTGCTCGGCCATTTTTTCGTCCATGCCGTGTTCATCACCGGAGATGCCGCCGGTGTCGACCAGAATATAGGTACGCCCTTGCCACTTGGCCTCACCGTATTGGCGATCACGGGTCAGACCGGACAAGTCGCCGACAATGGCGTCGCGTGTCCTGGTCAGGCGGTTGAACAAGGTGGACTTGCCGACGTTCGGTCGGCCCACCAGGGCGATTACGGGAACCATGCGGCTCTCCACTTCGTTATTTCAGAAAATACAAAAGCCGCTGCGAGGCAGCGGCTGGTGCTCGGGGCCAACCTGTAGGAGCGGGCTTGCTCGCGAATGCGGTGGCCCAATGAGATGGATGTCAACTGATCCACCGCTTTCGCGAGCAAGCCCGCTCCCACATGAATGAAGCCGCTTGGGAATTAACCCAAGCATAGTCTTACTTGATGGTCAGGGCTTCCAGTTTGCCGCTGTTGCCATACACATAGATCATGTTGCCCACCACCAGCGGACGGGCACGCAGGCCGTCGCTGTCGATGCGCTCACGGCCGACGAAACGACCGTCCACCTGGCTGAGCAGGTGCAGGTAACCTTCCAGGTCACCCACTGCGACGTAGCTGGAGAACACTTCCGGGGCCGACAGTTGACGACGGGCCAGGGAGTCGTTGCTCCACAATGCGGTGGTGGAACGCTCGTCAACGCCTTCGACGGTACCCGAGGACAGGCTCACGTAGACGCTGCCAAAGCCCTGGGCGACACCGGCGTAGCTGGACGCATCGCGCTGCCACAGCGGACGACCGCTTTCCAGGTCCAGTGCCGCGACGCGACCCTGGTAGCTGGCGACATACAGCGTACCGCCGGACAGCAGCAAGCCGCCGTCGATGTCGACCACACGCTCCAGTTCCGAACGACCTTGCGGGATCGCTACGCGCTGTTCCCAGACCGGCACGCCGTTGGAAATATCCAGGGCAACCACTTTACCGGTCGACAAGCCAGCCACCGCCAGGCGGTTGGTAACGATCGGCGCACTGGTGCCACGCAAGGTCAGTACCGCCGGGGTGCTGTCGTACAACCAGCGCTGGTTGCCGGTGGCGGCATCCAGGCCGATCAGACGGTCATCCTGGGTCTGCACCACCACCACGTCACCGTTGGTGGCGGGCGGTGCGAGCACTTCGCTGGTCACGCGGGCGCGCCATTTCTCTTCACCGCTGCTCGCGTCCAGGGCGACGATCTCACCCTTGAGCGTGCCGATCATGACCAGGCCATAACCCACGCCAACGGCGCCGGAAACAGGCAGTTCAAGGTCCTTTTCCCATTTGACGTCGCCGTTGGTGCGGTCCATCGCCATTACCACGCCGGTGACGTCGCCTGCATAGATGGTGTCGCCGTCGATGGCCGGCACCAGCATGTTGTAGGTTTCACCCTGGCCATCGCCGATGGAACGGCTCCACTGCTTCTGCAGCACGACTTCTTCTTTGAAGTCGGTCAGTTCGGCCGGCGGCAGTTCTTTCTTGCTGTTGCTGCTGCAACCCGCGGCCAGAATGGCCAGGGCCAGCAATGCTGCATGTTTCCAACGAATCACGTCACGCATCCCCTTTGGCCAGGTCGTCCAGCTTGATTTGCAGGCCACCGACCGCGGCTTCATCCGACAGCGCAGCCTTGGCTTTTTGGTAGGCCGCATGGGCCTCATCGGCACGACCCAGCTGTACCAGCAGGTCGCCCTTGAGTTCTTCGCGGGTCGCCAGGAACGCCTGGTCGGCATCGCCGTCGAGCAGCTTCAAGGCGTCTTCGGCCTTGTTCTGCGCCGCCAGCACCTGCGCCAGGCGCTGACGCGCCACTTCGCCCAGGGTCGGGTTGACCGGCTTGTCGACGATGGATTTCAGCTCGGTGGCCGCGTCGTCCAGCTTGCCGCTGTCAACCGCCACCTTGGCCACGAACAGGCGACCGTATTGGGCGTAGGCAGTGCCGCCGAATTCCTTGTCCAGCTTGCCGGCCAGGTCCGCCACGCGGGCCGCGTCAGGCTTGCCGTCCGGGGTCAGGGTGGTTTCCAGCAATTGCTGGTAGAGCACCGAGGCGCCTTGCGACTGGTTGCTCTGGTATTTCTGGTAGGCCTGCCAGCCGAACACGATGACCAGCGCCAACAGGCCGCCAGTGACCAGCGGCTTGCCGTTGCGCGTCCACCAGTCCTTCAAATCCGCCAGCTGTTCATCTTCGGTACTCGACACCCCAATACTCCTTAATCGCTAAATCGGCTGTTTGACAGCTTCAACCCTGCACGACGCAGGTGGCCAGGTGTGCAGCAAGCGCATCCCAGGCAATGCTTTGTTGTTCGCCCTGGCCACGCAGGGGTTTGAAACCTACCACTTGTTGGGCCAGTTCGTCGTCACCGAGGATCAGTGCGTACAGCGCACCGCTCTTGTCGGCCTTCTTGAATTGGCTCTTGAAGCTGCCGGCGCCGGCGTTGATCTGCAGGCGCAGGTTGGGCAACTGGTCGCGGATCCGCTCGCTCAGGGCCAGGGCGGCCAGTTCGGCGGCCTCGCCAAAGGCGCACAGGTAGACGTCGACCTGACGGGACAGCTCTGCAGGCACTTTATCCAGCGCCTCAAGCATCAGCACCAGGCGCTCGATGCCCATGGCAAAGCCCACGCCCGGGGTCGGCTTGCCGCCCATCTGCTCCACCAGCCCGTCGTAGCGGCCACCGGCACAGACGGTGCCTTGGGCGCCGAGCTTGTCGGTGACCCACTCGAAGACGGTCTTGCTGTAGTAATCCAGGCCACGGACCAACTTGGGGTTGATCACGTAGGGAATGCCCACGGCGTCGAGGCGTGCCTTCAGCCCCTCGAAGTGCGCACGGGATTCGTCGTCGAGGTAGTCGGCCATTTTCGGCGCGTCCACCAGGATCGCTTGGGTCTCGGCGTTCTTGGTGTCGAGCACGCGCAGAGGATTGGTCTTCAGGCGGCGCTGGCTGTCTTCGTCCAGCTTGTCGAGGTGGGCGGACAGAAACTCCACCAACGCTTCACGGTAGCGGCCACGGGACTCGCTGGTACCCAGGCTGTTGAGCTCGAGCTTGACCGCGTCACGCAGCCCCAGCTCGCCCCACAGGCGCCAGGTCATGACGATCAGCTCGGCGTCGATGTCCGGACCGTCGAGGTTGAACACTTCGAGGCCGATCTGGTGGAACTGGCGGTAACGGCCTTTCTGCGGGCGCTCGTGACGGAACATCGGCCCGACGTACCAGAGTTTCTGCACCTGGCCGCCGCCGGTGATGCCGTGCTCGAGCACCGCCCGCACGCAGGCCGCCGTGCCTTCGGGGCGCAGGGTCAGGGAATCGCCGTTGCGGTCGTCGAAGGTGTACATCTCTTTTTCGACGATGTCGGTCACTTCACCGATGGAGCGCTTGAACAGCTCGGTGAACTCGACGATCGGCATGCGGATCTGCCGGTAACCGTAGTTATCCAGCAGGCGCGCCACGGTGCCCTCGAAATAACGCCACAGGGGCGTCTGCTCGGGCAGGATGTCGTTCATGCCACGAATGGCTTGCAGAGACTTGCTCACGTGTATTCCTTAATCTTTCGACTTAACCGCGCGCGATGACCGCTGCGTCGGCTTCGACCTTTTCGGCCGCTTTCTGGCGAATCAGCCGTTCCAGCTCATCCACCAGATTGTCATTCGTCAGTTTCTGCGACGGCTTGCCGTCGATGTAAATCAGGTTCGGCGTACCGCCCGTCAGGCCGATATGGGCCTCCTTGGCTTCACCCGGCCCGTTGACCACGCAACCAATCACCGCGACATCCAGCGGCACCAGCAGGTCTTCAAGGCGCCCTTCCAGTTCGTTCATGGTCTTGACCACATCGAAGTTCTGCCGCGAGCAACTCGGGCAGGCGATGAAGTTGATGCCACGGGAACGCAGGTGCAGGGACTTGAGAATGTCGTAGCCGACTTTCACTTCCTCGACCGGGTCAGCCGCCAACGAGATGCGGATGGTATCGCCAATCCCTTCGGCGAGCAGCATACCGAGGCCGACGGCGGATTTCACCGTGCCCGAGCGCAACCCACCGGCTTCGGTGATGCCCAGGTGCAGCGGCTGGACGATTTCCTTGGCCAGCAGACGGTAGGCTTCGACGGCCATGAACACGTCGGACGCCTTCACGCTGACCTTGAAGTCCTGGAAGTTCAGGCGTTCGAGGTGCTCCACATGGCGCAGCGCCGATTCCACCAGCGCCGCCGGGGTCGGTTCGCCGTATTTCTTTTGCAGGTCTTTTTCCAGGGAACCGGCGTTCACGCCGATGCGGATCGGGATGCCCCGGTCGCGCGCGGCATCCACCACGGCACGCACACGGTCTTCGCGACCGATGTTGCCCGGGTTGATGCGCAGGCAATCGACGCCCAACTCGGCCACGCGCAAGGCGATGCGGTAGTCGAAGTGGATGTCGGCGACCAAAGGGACCTTGACCAGTTGCTTGATCTTGCCGAACGCCTCGGCGGCGTCCATGTCCGGCACCGATACCCGCACGATGTCGACACCGGCGGCTTCCAGGCGGTTGATCTGGGCGACCGTGGCGGCCACGTCATTGGTGTCGCTGTTGGTCATGCTCTGCACAGCGATTGGCGCATCGCCGCCCACGGGCACGTTACCGACCCAGATTTTCCGGGATTCGCGACGCTTGATTGGAGATTCGCCGTGCATGACTTATTGACCCAACTTCAGGCGAGCGGTCTCGCCACTGGTGAACGGAGCGATGTCGACTGGCTGGCCGTTGTAGCTGACCTGCGCGCCACGGGCATAACCCAGGCGTACGGCAAACGGCGGCTTGCCGTTGACGGCCGTGTTGTCGCCCTTGCGTTTGAGGCCGCTGAACAGCACCTTGCCGTTGCCGTCGGTGATTTGCGTCCAGCAGTCGGCGGTGAACTGGATTTGTACCTGGCCATCACCGGGTGCAGGGGCCGGGGCCGCTGGGGTTGCAGGAGCAGCCGGTACGCTCGGCGCAGCAACGGTTGGTGCTGGCGTGGCGGGAACTGGCGCCGGAGCCGGAGCCGCCGGTGCGGCGGGAGCAGCCGGCGCAGTGCCCGCGTGGGCCGGCGCGGTCGGCGCAGGAGCTGGCGCCGGAGCGGATGGCACGGTCGGCTCGGCGCCAGCGGTAGCATCGGCTTCGCCGTTATCCTGGCCTTGAGGCAACGCCAGGGCGGTTTCGCCTTCGGCCTGGCCTTCGACAACCGCCTGGTCTTCCGGCTCGTCCAATGGATGGATCTGGGTGGTGCCGTCAGCGCCCTCGACTTCGACGTGCTCGGGGTTCATGGCGACCGGCTCCTTGTTGCGCAAGGAAGCCTGGTCCTGCCACCAGACAAAACCGCCACCGATCACCGCAATCAGCAGCAACAGGCTGACGATTCGCAAAATGGTGTGGGAAACGCGAACCGGCTCCTCGATGCGCCCCAGGCTGTGCACGTTGCTGCCCTGGGCATCGGAACCGGTGTATTGATCGAATTGCTGGACCAGTACGGTCTGGTCCATGCCGAGCAGCTTGGCATAGGCGCGGATATAGCCGCGGGCGAAGGTATGCCCAGGCAGCTTGTCGAACGCGCCCGCTTCCAGGTTGCCCAGGGAAGCCACGGTGAGATTGAGCTTGAGGGCCACTTCGGCCAGCGACCAACCATTGCTTTCGCGGGCTTGACGCAGGGTCTCACCGGGATTTACGCGAGTCGCTGCTACAACTTCGGGATGCGCCGCTTTCATCATTGCTCCGACAGGTATTGCTGATATTCCGGCGTACCGGGATAGAGTCTTTTGAGTTGCAAGCCGTAGCTTGCAGCTTTGTCGCGATCTTCAAACACATGTGCCAGCCGAACGCCGAGCAATAGACTACGTGCATTTTGCTCACTCAGCAGGCTAAAACGCTCGTAGTAGTCACGCGCGGGCACATAATGCCTGTCTTCGTAGGACAACTCAGCCATTTCCAGCAGCGCCCGCGGTTGCTGGCGATTGAGCCGTAGCGCCTTTTCCAACTGCTGGCGGGCCAGGTCACGCTGGCCGAGCTGCGCGGCGGTCATGCCGAGGTTTTCGAACACCCGCGAGCGCTCAGGGTAAAGGGTATCGGCGGCAGCCTGCTCGAAGCGCTCGTAGGCTTCCTTGTAGCGTTTCTGCTCGAAAAGAAAGCTGCCGTAGTTGTTCAGGATCCGTGCGTCTTGCGGCCGGCCAGACAGCGCCTTGCGAAAATGCTGGTCGGCCAGTTCCGGCTCCATCTCGGCCTGGAACACCAGGGCCAGGGCCGCGTTGGCATCCGGGTCGGAATCGTCCAGCTCCAGGGCTTTCTTGAGCGGTACCTTGGCCCGTTCGGTCATGCCCTGTTGCAGGTAGCCGATGCCCAGTTGCACATAGGCCACACGTGCTTCGTCGCGCCCTTTGCTGGTCTTCATCGGGTTGTAGTCACCCGACAGGACGCAACCGGAACAAAGGCCGGCCAACAGCAAAACGAGCGCGAAGCGCAGGGACATAGAGATCCTCTCTTAGTGACTGTTCGCAGCGTTTTGCACCGCATCGTCCGCGGCGTTCAACTCACGCACGGCAATGTAGCGTTCGCTGCGACGGGTGCGATCCAGCACCTGTCCTACCAATTGGCCACAAGCGGCGTCGATGTCTTCGCCGCGGGTGGTGCGCACGGTGACGTTGAAGCCAGCGTGGTGAAGCTGATCCTGGAAGCGACGAATCGCGTTGTTGCTCGGACGCTCGTACCCGGAATGCGGGAACGGGTTGAACGGGATCAGGTTGATCTTGCACGGGATGTTCTTGAGCAGCTCGATCATCTCGACCGCATGTTCGACCTTGTCGTTCACATCCTTGAGCAGCGTGTACTCGATGGTCAGCACGCGCTTTTCGCCCAGGGACGACATGTAGCGCTGGCACGACTCGAGCAGCATCTTAAGCGGATATTTCTTGTTGATCGGCACCAATTGGTTACGCAATGCGTCATTGGGTGCATGCAGCGACAACGCCAGGGAGACGTCGATGTGCTTGGCCAGCTCATCGATCATCGGCACCACGCCGGAGGTGGACAGGGTCACGCGGCGCTTGGAAATGCCGTAGCCCAGGTCATCCATCATCAAGTGCATGGCGGAGACGACGTTGTCGAAGTTCAGCAGCGGCTCACCCATGCCCATCATCACCACGTTGGTGATGGCACGGTCGACGGTCGCCGGGACGCTGCCAAAGGATTTGTTGGCAATCCACACCTGGCCGATCACTTCGGCGGCGGTGAGGTTGCTATTGAAGCCTTGCTTGCCGGTGGAGCAGAAACTGCAATCCAGGGCACAGCCTGCCTGGGACGAAACGCACAAGGTGCCGCGCTTGCCCTGGGGAATGTAGACGGTCTCGACGCAGCTGCCGGACGCCACGCGCACCACCCACTTACGGGTGCCGTCGCTGGAGATGTCTTCGCTGACCACTTCGGGGCCGCGAATCTCGGCTACAGCCTTGAGCTTCTCGCGCAGGGCCTTGCCGACATTCGTCATGGCGTCGAAGTCGTCGACGCCAAAGTGGTGAATCCATTTCATCACCTGACCGGCACGGAAACGCTTCTCCCCGATCGAGTCGAAGAATTTCTCCATTTCCGGCTGGGTCAGCCCCAGCAGATTGGTTTTAACAGTCGATGTAGTCATGGATTCACCTTCACTCTTAAGCCAATGCTTAGCGAGCGGTTACTTCAGTAGCAGCGAAAAAGTAAGCGATTTCGCGAGCAGCGGCGGCTTCGGAGTCCGAACCGTGGACGGCGTTGGCGTCGATGGATTCAGCGAAGTCAGCACGGATGGTGCCGGCAGCAGCTTCTTTAGGGTTGGTAGCGCCCATCAGCTCACGGTTGCGAGCGATAGCGTTTTCGCCTTCCAGCACCTGAACCACAACCGGACCGGAAGTCATGAAGGCAACCAGCTCACCGAAGAAACCGCGCTCGCTGTGCTCAGCGTAGAAGCCTTCGGCTTCGGCCTTGGACAGTTGCTTCATTTTCGAAGCTACAACGCGCAGGCCAGCGTCTTCGAAGCGGGTAACGATCTTGCCGATCACGTTTTTAGCAACGGCGTCAGGCTTGATGATGGAGAAAGTACGTTGAACAGCCATGGTGTAACTCCAGAAACGATAATTTACGAAAAATTAAACCCGCGAATTATACGCGGGTTCTTAGGTATTGCCTAACTGCGTTCGGCGGTAGGAGCTGCCGCAGGCTGCGATCTTTTGATCTTCCGCTCAATATTCAATTGCCTCGGGCAAGATCGCAGCCTCGCTGCGCTCGTCAGCTCCTACACCTCTTCGATCCAGGCCGCTTGGATGGCTTCAAGCACCTTCTCGCCACCACGGGTCGGATCATCGTTGAACTCCGGCAATGCCAGCACCCATTTGTGCAGATCGACGAAATTCACGTAACGGGGGTCTACATCTGGTTTGGATTCAACCAGCTGGATTGCGATTTCCAGTACATCAACCCATTTCAGACTCATTGTAGCTTCCTGAATCAGTGCGGCGCTTCGGCCGCATGGTTAAGCGAATATTTCGGAATTTCGACGGTCAGGTCTTCGGTGCCGACGACAGCTTGGCAGCTCAGGCGCGATTGCGCTTCCAGGCCCCAGGCCCGATCGAGGAAATCTTCCTCCAACTCGTCAGCTTCTTCCAGCGAATCGAAGCCCTCACGAATGATGCAATGGCACGTCGTGCAAGCACAGACGCCGCCACAGGCACTCTCTATCTCAATATGGTGCTCATGGGCCAGTTCGAGAATGGAAGTCCCGGGCTCAGCCTCCACGACCATGCCCTCCGGACAGAATTTCTCGTGGGGCAGAAAAATCACCTGCGGCATCAGTTATTCCTCGATTTCATTCAGGTTGCGCCCCGCCAGGGCGGCTTTCACCGTCGAGTCCAGGCGGCGGGCAGCAAAGGCATCGGTGACCTGCGACAGACGCTTGGTCTGCTGCTCGATGGCATAACCATCGGTGCCTTTCATCAATTCGGACAATTCCTGCAGCTGCAGCTCGATGACCATGCGCTCTTCAGCGTCGAGCAACCGGTCGCCGTCGGCCTCAAGGGCACCTTGCACGGCTTCGATCAGGCGCTGGGCATCGACCTGTTGCTCGCGCAGTACACGGGCGACCTTGTCGTCGCTGGCGTGCTGGAAGGAATCCTTGAGCATCTTGGCGATTTCGCCGTCGGTCAGGCCATAGGACGGCTTGACCTGGATGCTCGCCTCCACGCCCGAACCCAGTTCACGGGCAGAAACATTGAGCAAGCCGTCGGCGTCGACCTGGAAGGTCACGCGGATTTTCGCCGCACCGGCAACCATGGCCGGGATGCCGCGCAATTCGAAGCGGGCCAGGGAGCGGCAGTCGCTGATCAGTTCACGCTCGCCTTGCAGCACGTGGATCATCATGGCCGACTGGCCGTCTTTGTAGGTGGTGAAGTCCTGGGCGCGGGCAACCGGGATGGTGGTGTTGCGCGGAATCACCTTCTCCATCAAGCCACCCATGGTTTCCAGCCCCAGGGACAACGGAATCACGTCGAGCAACAGCAATTCGCCGCCGTCACGCTTGTTGCCGGCCAGGGTATCGGCCTGGATCGCGGCGCCGATGGCCACCACCTGGTCCGGGTCGATTTCGGTCAGCGGCTGGCGGCCAAAGGCCTCGGCAACGGCTTCGCGAACCCGAGGCACGCGGGTCGAACCACCGACCATGACCACGGCCTTGACGTCTTCCAGCTCCACGCCGGAATCACGCACCGCACGGCGGCAGGCCTTGAGGCTACGGGCGACCATGGGCTCGATCAGGGCATCGAAGGCTTCGCGGGTCAGCGCGGCCTTCCACTCGCCATAAGCCACTTCAACCGTGGCGGTGTCGGTCAAGGCTTCCTTGGCGGCGCAGGCGGTTTGCAGCAGATGGCGTTGCGCACCGGGGTCGAGGTCGGCGGACAAGCCCGCCTGCTCGATGATCCAGCCAGCGATGGCATGGTCGAAGTCATCGCCGCCCAGGGCACTGTCGCCACCGGTGGCCAGGACTTCGAAGACACCGCCGGTCAGGCGCAGGATCGAGATATCGAACGTACCGCCGCCCAGGTCGTAGATGGCGACCAGGCCTTCGGCATGCTGATCGAGGCCGTAGGCAACGGCAGCAGCGGTCGGCTCGTTGAGCAGGCGCAGCACGTTCAGGCCGGCCAGCTTGGCCGCGTCCTTGGTGGCTTGGCGCTGGGCGTCGTCGAAATAGGCCGGGACGGTGATGACCGCACCCACCAGTTCACCACCCAACGCCGCTTCGGCGCGCTGGCGCAGGACCTTGAGGATGTCGGCGGAAACCTCGACCGGGCTTTTCGGGCCCTGCACGGTTTCGATGAACGGCATATGGGACTCGCCACCGACGAAGCGGTACGGCAGCTGGTCGCCCAATTGCTTGACGTCGGACAGGCCACGACCCATCAAGCGCTTGACCGAGACAATGGTGTTCAAGGGGTCGGTGGCGGCGGCCAGCTTGGCCGACTCGCCCACTTCGACGCGGTCGACGTGATAACGCACGGCGGACGGCAGGATCACCCGTCCCTGCTCGTCGGCCAGCGGTTCGGAAAGACCGCTGCGCAAGGCAGCGACCAGGGAATTGGTGGTACCCAAGTCGATCCCGACAGCCAGGCGACGCTGGTGCGGTTGTGGACTTTGGCCGGGTTCGGCGATCTGCAGTAGGGCCATCGTAATCAGGACTTATCTGTAATCAGGCGTGCGACCGGAGCGGCACTGGGTTAATCGTCGAGGCGCTCTTCTAACTGGCGCACTTCGTAGGTGAGCTTGTCGAGGAACTGCATGCGCCGCATCAGGCGCTCGGCCTGTTCGCGTTGCGCGGCATCGTTCCAGCAGGCTGCGAAGCTTTCGTTCAGTGTTTGCTGGGCGTCCTTCAAGCGGCGCTTGAATACCGCGACACCGGCCAGGTCGGCGCTGTCCTGCAGGTCCTCGAGCTCTTCGCGCCATTGCATCTGCTGCAACAGAAACTCGGGATCATGGACCGTGACCTCCAGCGGCAACTCATGGCCGCTGATGGCGAGCAGGTAACGCGCGCGCTTGGCCGGGTGCTTGAGCGTCTGGTAAGCCTCGTTGAGGTTCGCCGACTGCTCGAGCGCCCGCCGCTGCTCCGCCTCGGAAGCATCGGCAAAGCGGTCGGGATGAACGCCACGGGCCAGTTCAAGGTAACGCGCGGACAACTGCTCGAGATCCAGCTGGAACGCCGGCTGCATCTGGAACAACGCAAAATGACAAGGAGTACCCACAAGCCGCCTCAGATGTTGAAGCTTTCGCCGCAGCCACATTCACCGCGCACGTTGGGGTTGTTGAACTTGAAGCCTTCGTTCAACCCTTCCTTGACGAAATCCAGCTCGGTGCCATCCAGGTACGTCAGGCTTTTCGGGTCGATGATCACTTTCTGACCATGACTCTCGAACACCTGATCGTCTTCGCCCACTTCGTCGACGAATTCCAGTACATAGGCGAGGCCAGAACAGCCCGTGGTGCGAACACCCAGGCGGATACCCTCGCCCTTGCCGCGCCCCGCAAGGGAGCGCTGGATATGGTTAGCTGCCGCTTCTGTCATCTGGATAGCCATGGAAAACTCCTTACCGTAACGCGGATCAGATCAAGCCTTTCTTCTGCTTGTAATCGCGAACGGCGGCCTTGATGGCGTCTTCGGCGAGTACCGAGCAGTGGATCTTCACTGGCGGCAGGGCCAGTTCTTCGGCCAGCTGGGTGTTCTTGATGGTTTCGGCTTCATCAAGGGTCTTGCCCTTCATCCACTCGGTGGCCAGGGAGCTGGACGCGATGGCGGAACCGCAGCCATAGGTCTTGAACTTGGCATCTTCGATGATGCCCTGCTCGTTGACCTTGATCTGCAGGCGCATCACGTCGCCGCACGCCGGAGCGCCGACCATGCCAGTGCCGACATCAGGATCCTGCGCGTCCATCTTGCCGACGTTGCGCGGGTTCTCGTAGTGGTCGATGACCTTTTCGCTATATGCCATTTGCTTCAATCCTCATCAGTGGAGCCGCTCTGGTGGCGACTTCTCAGTGCGCCGCCCATTCGATTTTCGAGATGTCGACGCCGTCTTTGTACATGTCCCACAGCGGCGACAGAGCGCGCAGCTTGGTAACGGCCTCGCAGACTTTCTGCGCGGCGTAATCGATTTCTTCTTCGGTGGTGAAACGGCCGAAGGTGAAGCGGATCGAGCTGTGGGCCAGTTCGTCGTTGCGACCCAGGGCGCGCAGTACGTACGAAGGCTCCAGCGACGCCGAGGTGCACGCCGAACCGGACGACACGGCCAGATCCTTGAGCGCCATGATCAGCGACTCGCCTTCAACGTAGTTGAAGCTCAGGTTCAGGTTGTGCGGTACGCGGGCGGTCAGGCTGCCGTTGACGTAGAGTTCTTCGAGGTGCTCGACCTGCTTGAAGAAACGGTCGCTCAGGGCCTTGATGCGTACATTCTCGGCGGCCATGTCTTCCTTGGCCACACGGAAGGCTTCGCCCATGCCGACGATCTGGTGGGTCGCCAGGGTGCCGGAACGCATGCCACGCTCGTGACCGCCGCCGTGCATGGTCGCTTCGATGCGAACACGCGGCTTGCGGCTGACGTACAGCGCGCCGATGCCTTTAGGGCCATAAGTCTTGTGGGCGGAGAACGACATCAGGTCGACTTTCAGCTTGGACAGGTCGATGTCGACCTTGCCGGTGGACTGCGCGCCGTCGACGTGGAACAGGACGCCCTTGGAACGGGTCAGTTCGCCGATGGCGGCGATGTCGTTGACGGTGCCGATTTCGTTGTTCACGTGCATGATCGAAACCAGGATGGTGTCGTCGCGCAGGGCGGCTTCGATCATGGCCGGGGTGATGATGCCGTCTTCACCGGGCTCGATGTAGGTGACTTCGAAGCCTTCACGCTCCAGTTGGCGCATGGTGTCCAGGACAGCCTTATGCTCGATCTTGGAGGTGATCAGGTGCTTGCCCTTGGTGTGGTAGAAATGCGCGACACCCTTGATTGCCAGGTTGTCGGATTCGGTGGCACCGGAGGTCCAGACGATTTCACGCGGGTCGGCGTTGACCAGGTCGGCGACCTGGCGACGGGCGTTTTCCACCGACTCCTCAGCCTTCCAGCCGAACACGTGGGAACGGGACGCCGGGTTGCCGAAGTTTCCGTCGACCAGCAGGCATTCACTCATTTTTTGCGCAACACGCGGATCAACCGGGGTGGTCGCTGAGTAATCAAGGTAAATCGGCAATTTCATGGACTCTCTCCTAAATCAGGCTGGCTGGCGTTCCGCGTGCTCTGCGGCAGTCATTCGACGGCGGACGCTTCAATCTTGTCCAGGTGCAGCGTCTTGCTATTGCAACGACGCTGGTCCTGACGCTGGGCTACTTCTTGCACCTCACGGCGAGTTACAAGGTCAGCCAAGCTGATACCGCTTAGAAATTCGTGGATCTGCAGGCTGAGGTCGCACCACAAGTGGTGGGTCAGGCAAGTATCGCCGCCATGGCAGTCGCCAAGGCCCTGGCATTTGGTCGCATCGACCGATTCGTTCACTGCATCGATCACCTGGGCGACCTGGATGCCCTGCATGTCGCGCGACAGCTGGTAGCCGCCGCCGGGGCCGCGAACGCTGGAGACCAGGTTGCTACGGCGCAGCTTGGCGAACAGCTGTTCAAGGTAGGACAGGGAAATGCCCTGGCGCTCGGAGATATCGGCCAGGGACACCGGCCCGTGCTGCGCATGCAATGCCAGATCCAGCATCGCGGTCACGGCGTATCGGCCTTTTGTAGTCAGTCGCATGGACAATTACCACGGAGTTCGGAATGGGGGCGAGTATGCAATTCCCGAGTATTTAAGTCAAGTATAAGACCTAGTGCTTTACTCAGGTTTACCCGCGAAAGAGCGCGCGAATGATAGCAAAGGTAGGCGGCTAACGACCAGCTATACCGCGTTATCGTTCTTCACGAGCAGGCTCGCTGCCACAGGGGCTTTGGTGGATGCACAATTCGTGTACACCACAGATCCCTGTGGGAGCGAGCCTGCTCGCGATAGGGCCAGCCCAGATATCAGCTAGCCTGAGTCTCATCCTTGTCCTTCACACACGCGAAATCCTCTTCGCGCAGTTCAGGCAGGTCCTTGGCACAGTAATTACTGCCCAGGTCCTTCAGGGCGCCGCACATCCCCTCCAGGCGCCCATCGACGGCTTGCAGGTGATCGAGCAACTGGTTGATGGCGCGGGCGACCGGGTCGGGCATGTCTTCGCCGACACCGTAGGCGTCGAAGCCGATCTTCTCGGCCATGGCCTTGCGGCGGGCGTCCTGCTCGTCGTCGGACTTGACGATGATCCGCCCCGGAATGCCCACCACGGTCGCGCCCGGCGGCACGGCCTTGGTCACCACGGCGTTGGAACCGACTTTCGCCCCCGCCCCGACCGTGAACGGCCCGAGCACCTTGGCGCCGGCACCGACCACCACGCCGTCTTCCAGGGTTGGGTGGCGCTTGCCTTTGTTCCAACTGGTGCCGCCGAGGGTCACGCCCTGGTAGAGCGTCACGTCGTCGCCGATCTCGGCGGTTTCACCGATGACGATGCCCATGCCATGGTCGATGAAGAAGCGGCGGCCGACCTTGGCGCCCGGGTGGATCTCGATCCCGGTCAGCCAGCGGCCGAAGTTCGAGACCAGCCGCGCCAACCACTTCCAGCCCATGCCCCACAAAGCGCCGGACAGGCGATGGATCCAGATGGCGTGCATGCCCGGGTAGCAGGTCAGCACTTCAAAGGCATTGCGCGCCGCCGGGTCACGATGGAAAACACTTTGGATATCTTCACGCAAACGTTCGAACATTTTATTTCTTCCGCTTAATCAGCTCGCCACGGGCCGCTTTCTGGGTTTCCGTGAGGATGCCGCGCAATATATTCATCTCCGCCCGGCTCACCGAGCTTCGTCCGTACAACCGACGCAGGCGCGCCATCAAGTGCCGCGGCTTTTCCGGGTCGAGGAATTCGATGTCCACCAGGGTCTGCTCCAGGTGTTCAAAGAATCGTTCCAACTCATCCATGGTCGCCAGTGTCTCACTGCGCGGCGACGTCACCTCGGTTTTTTCGACTTTGCTGGGCTTGCCTTCGGCCGCCAGCCAAGCCATGCGCACTTCATAGCTCAACACCTGCACCGCCGCCCCCAGGTTCAAGGAACTGAACTCGGGGTCGGAAGGGATATGCACGTGAAAATGACATCGCTGCAGCTCGTCGTTGGTCAGGCCGGAGTCTTCACGGCCGAACACCAGGGCAATCTCGAAGCCTTGCGCGGCCTCCTCGACCACTTTGGTGCCGCATTCGCGGGGGTCGAGCAGCGGCCAGGGGATGCGGCGGTCGCGGGCGCTGGTGCCGAGCACCAGGTTGCAACCCACCAGGGCATCTTCCAGGGTGGCGACGACCTGGGCGTTGGCGAGGATGTCACCGGCGCCGGAGGCCCGGGCATCGGCTTCGTGATGGGGAAACAAGCGCGGCTCGACCAGCACCAGGCGCGACAGGCCCATGTTCTTCATGGCCCGCGCAGCTCCGCCGATGTTACCCGGATGGCTGGTATTGACCAGGACGACACGAATGTTCTGCAACAAGGGAGGCGCTCTCGAACACGATAAAGGGAGCAAATCTTACATAAGCACCTACCGTTAAGCTATGAAAGCGAACACCAACCTTCTCCTGAGAAAACTTTCTGATAGAATGCGCGGCTTTCTTTAACAACCTTAGGTGACACATCCATGCAGCCCATGCTGAATATCGCGCTGCGCGCCGCCCGCAGCGCCAGTGAACTGATCTTCCGCTCCATCGAGCGCCTGGATACCATCAAGGTCGATGAAAAAGACGCCAAGGACTATGTGTCCGAGGTCGATCGCGCCGCCGAGCAGAAAATCGTCGACGCCCTGCGCAAGGCTTACCCAAACCACTCCATCCTCGGTGAAGAGACCGGCATGCACGCCGGTACTGGCATCGAAGGCGAAGAGTACCTGTGGATCATCGATCCGCTGGACGGCACCACCAACTTCCTGCGCGGCATTCCTCACTTTGCGGTCAGCATCGCCTGCAAATACCGTGGCCGCCTGGAACACGCCGTCGTGCTGGACCCGGTTCGCCAGGAAGAATTCACCGCCAGCCGTGGCCGTGGCGCCCAACTGAACGGTCGTCGCCTGCGCGTCAGCGGCCGCACCAGCCTGGACGGCGCCCTGCTGGGTACCGGCTTCCCGTTCCGTGATGACCAGATGGACAACCTGGACAACTACCTGGGCATGTTCCGCGCCCTGGTCGGCCAGACCGCCGGCATCCGCCGCGCCGGCGCTGCGAGCCTGGACCTGGCTTATGTGGCTGCTGGCCGTTTCGATGCGTTCTGGGAGTCGGGCCTGTCCGAATGGGACATGGCTGCGGGCGCCCTGTTGATCCAGGAAGCCGGTGGCTTGGTGAGCGACTTCACCGGCGGCCATGATTTCCTTGAGAAAGGCCACATCGTTGCCGGCAACACCAAATGCTTCAAGGCTGTACTGACGGCCATCCAGCCGCACTTGCCGGCTTCGTTGAAGCGCTAAGTAGTCCGGCTAGAAAAAAGCACCTTTCGGGGTGCTTTTTTTATGCCTGCTTCACACCACCCAGCCCAGAGGCGGACATTGTGGCGAGGGAGCTTGCTCCCGCTCGGTTGCGCAGCGACCGCAAGACCTTGGGTCTGCTGCGCAGCCCAGCGGGAGCAAGCTCCCTCGCCACAATGGATTACACCTTGGACATGGATG
The DNA here is from genome assembly GCF_014268705.1 of Pseudomonas sp. SWRI179. Lineage (NCBI taxonomy): Bacteria > Pseudomonadati > Pseudomonadota > Gammaproteobacteria > Pseudomonadales > Pseudomonadaceae > Pseudomonas > Pseudomonas sp. SWRI179. The sequence continues at coordinate 50,439 of NZ_JABWRA010000027.1, forward strand.
CAAGCTGACCCACCGCCATCGCGAGCAAGCTTTGCTCCCACAGAGGAGGCTTGGGTAGCCGGGAAATCGAAGCCTGCCGCAGACCCACTGTGGGAGCGAGCCTGCTCGCGAAGAGGCCGGCACATTCAACATCCTTGCAAGCTGACCCACCGCTATCGCGAGCAGGCTCGCTCCCACAGGGGGACTGGGGCAGGCACAGGTTTTGTGTCTATAGTGGATTGATGTGACCATGGAAATGCGGACGTAAAAAAAGCACCCCGAAGGGTGCTTCTTGTACATCTTCCAATTACTGGGCCGGTTCGTTCTGGCCCAGGATCAGTTGGCCTTCCTTGCTCACCGGGATCTGGTTGCCCGGGTCGCGGTCCATGCGGACCTTACCTTCTTTGCCATCGAGCATGTAGCGAACGTCGTAGCCCACAACCTTGTCGCTGATGTCATTGACCGTGTTGCAGCGAGTCTGGGTGGTGGTATAGGTGTCGCGTTCCTGCATGCCTTCCTGGATCTTGTTACCGGCATAACCACCACCGGCCGCACCCGCCACGGTGGCGATCTTCTTGCCGTTGCCGCCGCCGATCTGGTTGCCCAACAGGCCACCGGCCACAGCACCCAGCACGGTGCCGGCGATCTGGTGCTGGTCCTGGACGGGCTTCTGCCGAGTCACGGTGACGTCCTTGCACACTTCACGCGGGGTCTTGATCTGGGTCTTGACCGGCTCCACGGCCAATACTTGCGCATACTCAGGGCCACTTTTTACCAAGCTGTAGGTGGCGACCGCACCACCGGCTGTTACACCGACAGCACCCAATACCGCACCAACCAGCATCGATTTGTTCACTTGAACCTCCTGACCATCACAAGCGGAATAATCCGCGCTTCTCCCAGCCTTGGAGCATAAAAAAAGGCGCGAGTTCAACTCGCGCCTTTTCAGCGGTGACGGACGGAAAACCGAGCCTTACGGGCGGTCGTCCACCTCGGTGTCAGTGGCCGCAGGAGGAATCAGATCCTCGGAGCTCAGGTTCAGCCAGATCAACACCACGTTGGCGATGTAGATCGACGAGTAAGTACCCGCCATCACACCGATGAACAACGCGATGGAGAAACCGAACAGGTTGTCGCCGCCAAACACCAGCAGCGCGACAATCGCCAGCAAGGTGGAGATCGACGTCGCCATGGTCCGCAGCAGGGTCTGGGTGGTCGAGATGTTGATGTTCTCGACCAAGGACGCCTTGCGCAGCACGCGGAAGTTCTCACGCACCCGGTCGAACACCACGATGGTGTCGTTGAGCGAGTAACCGATGATCGCCAGCACCGCCGCCAACACCGTCAAGTCGAAGGTGATCTGGAAGAACGACAGGATGCCCACGGTCACGATCACGTCGTGGATCAGCGAGACAATCGCGCCCACCGCGAACTTCCACTGGAAGCGGAAAGCCAGGTAGAGCATCACGCCGCCCAGGGCCAACAGCATGCCGAGGCCGCCCTGGTCGCGCAGCTCTTCACCCACTTGCGGGCCGACGAACTCTACACGCTTGACCTGGGCCGGGTTGTCGCCGCCGGCCTTCTGCAAGGCTTCGGCTACTTGGTGGCCCAGTTGTGGGTCTTCACCCGGCATGCGCACCAGCAAATCGGTGGTGGCGCCGAAGCTCTGCACGATGGCATCGGCATAGCCCGACGACGCCAGTTGCTCACGCACCTTGGTGACGTCGGCCGGACGCTCGTAGGTCAGCTCGATGAGCGTACCGCCGGTGAAGTCCAGGCCGTAGTTCAGGCCCTTGGTGGCCCAGCTGAACAACGCCAGGGCCGTAAGGAACAATGTGACGCCGAACGCAATGTTGCGAACGCCCATGAAGTTGATTGTACGTAACATGGCAGCCCCTTAAATCCACAACTTCTTGACGTCACGACCACCATAAATCAGGTTGACCATTGCACGGGTCACCATGATGGCTGTGAACATCGAGGTAAAGATCCCGAGGGACATGGTCACTGCGAAGCCCTTGACCGGGCCGGTGCCCATGGCAAAGAGAATCCCGCCGACCAGCAACGTGGTCAGGTTGGAGTCGATAATCGCAGTGAATGCGCGGCCGAAGCCTTCGTTGATTGCCCGCTGGATCGACATGCCCGCGGCGATCTCTTCACGTATCCGCGAGAAGATCAGCACGTTGGCGTCCACCGCCATGCCCATGGTCAAGACGATACCGGCGATACCCGGCAGGGTCAGCGTGGCGCCCAGCAAGGACATCAGGGCCAGCAGCAGCACCATGTTCACCGCCAGCGCAACCGTGGCGATGATGCCGAAGAAGCGGTAGATGGCGATGATGAACAGCGACACGAACAGCATGCCCCACAGGGAGGCATCGACGCCCTTGGTGATGTTGTCGGCACCCAGGCTCGGGCCGATGGTGCGTTCTTCAGCGAAGTACATCGGCGCGGCCAGGCCACCGGCACGCAGCAGCAGGGCCAGCTCCGAGGATTCGCCCTGGCCGTTCAGGCCGGTGATGCGGAACTGGCTGCCCAGTGGCGACTGGATGGTCGCCAGGCTGATGATCTTCTTCTCTTCCTTGAAGGTCTGGACCGGTACGTCTTTCTCGACACCGTTGACCACTTGCTTGGTGTAAGTGGTGGTCGGCTTCTGCTCGATGAAGATCACCGCCATGCTGCGACCGACGTTGCTGCGCGTGGCGCGGCTCATCAGTTCGCCGCCATGACCGTCCAGGCGAATGTTCACCTGTGGACGACCTTGCTCGTCGAAGCCCGCCTGGGCGTCGGTCACCTGGTCACCGGTGATGATCAGGCCACGCTCGATCTGCGCCGCCGGACGACCGCCTTCACGGAACTCGAAGCTCTCGGAAGTGGCCTTGGACGCACCCGGCTCAGCGGCCAGGCGGAATTCCAGGTTGGCGGTCTTGCCGAGGATACGCTTGGCTTCGGCCGTGTCCTGCACGCCCGGCAGCTCAACCACGATGCGGTTGGCGCCCTGGCGCTGCACGATCGGCTCGGCCACACCCAGCTCGTTGACGCGGTTACGTACCGTGGTCAAGTTCTGCTTGATGGAGTACTCGCGGATTTCCGCCAGCTTGGCCGGGGTCATCGCCAGACGCAGCACCGGTTGGCCATTGAGGTCGGCCGGTACAATGTCGAAATCGTTGAAATTCTTGCGCACCAGCGCACGGGCCTGTTCGCGGGCATCTTCATCGCTGAAGCCCAGCTGAATGGCACCTTCGAACTGCGGCAGGCTGCGATAACGCAGGCGCTCTTTACGCAGCAGGCTCTTGACGTCGCCTTCATAGACTTTCAGGCGTGCATCGAGGGCTTTTTCCATGTCCACTTCCAGCAGGAAGTGCACACCACCGGACAAGTCCAGGCCCAGCTTCATCGGATGCGCACCGAGGTTGCGCAGCCACGGCGGCGTGGTCTGGGCCAGGTTCAGGGCCACAACGTAATCGTCGCCCAACGCCTTGCGCACCACATCCTTGGCTGGCAGTTGGTCTTCAGCCTTGACCAGGCGCAACAGGCCGCCCTTGCCGTTTTCGGCGATGGACGCAGCCTTCACATCGATATTGGACGCCTTGAGCGCAGCGCTCGCACGGTCCAGATCGGCCTGGGTGACCTGCAGCGCAGTGCTTGCGCCACTGACCTGAATGGCCGGGTCATCCGGGTATAGATTGGGAGCGGAATAAATCACACCGACCGCCAGCACCGCCAGGATCAGTAGGTATTTCCACAGAGGGTATTTGTTCAGCATCACGCCGCCCGCTTATGACGCGGGGCGCCTTGCGCGCCCCGTCGATTGAAAAGAAGTGGTTACTTAGATCGCTTTCAGCGTGCCTTTTGGCAGCGTGGCCGCGATGGCGCCCTTCTGGAACTTCATTTCAACAGTGTCGGACACTTCCAGTACCACGAAGTCATCAGCCACTTTAGTGATCTTGCCAGCGATGCCGCCGGTGGTGACCACTTCATCACCTTTTTGCAGGCTGCTGAGCAGGTTTTTCTGCTCTTTGGCGCGCTTGGCCTGTGGACGCCAGATCATCAGGTAGAAGATGACCAGGAAGCCGACCAGGAAAATCCACTCGAAACCACCGCCCATAGGGCCGGCAGCCGGTGCAGCCGCGTCAGCCATGGCGTTAGAGATAAAAAAGCTCATTTAGCACTCCAGTTGCAAGTATTGAATCTAGGGATCGGAAAACTCAGTCCAAAGGCGGAACAGGCAACCCGCGCTTGGCATAGAAGGCCTCGACAAAGGCGGCCAATGTACCCTGTTGGATAGCCTCGCGCAAACCAGCCATAAGCACCTGATAATGGCGCAAATTGTGGATGGTATTGAGCATACTGCCGAGCATTTCGCCGCACTTGTCCAAATGATGCAGATAAGCGCGGGAGAAGTTCTGGCAGGTATAGCAATCGCACGTCGGATCGAGCGGCGAATCATCATGGCGATGGAACGCGTTACGGATCTTCAGCACACCGGTGTCGATGAACAGATGCCCATTGCGGGCATTACGGGTTGGCATCACGCAATCGAACATGTCCACCCCGCGGCGCACACCCTCAACCAGATCTTCCGGTTTGCCAACGCCCATAAGGTAACGAGGTTTGTCAGCGGGCATCTCGCCCGGCAGGTAATCGAGCACCTTGATCATCTCGTGCTTCGGCTCACCCACCGACAGGCCACCAATGGCCAGGCCGTCAAAACCAATCTTGTCCAGGCCTTCGAGGGAGCGCATGCGCAAGTCGCGGTGCATGCCGCCCTGGACGATGCCGAACAGCGCCGCCGTGTTCTCGCCATGGGCATTCTTCGACCGCTGGGCCCAGCGCAACGACAGCTCCATGGACACCCGCGCCACGTCTTCATCGGCCGGGTACGGCGTGCATTCGTCGAAGATCATCACGATGTCCGAGCCCAGGTCGCGCTGCACCTGCATCGACTCTTCCGGCCCCATGAACACCTTGGAACCGTCCACCGGAGAAGCGAAGGTCACGCCCTCCTCCTTGATCTTGCGCATCGCGCCCAGGCTGAACACCTGGAAGCCGCCGGAGTCGGTCAGGATCGGGCCTTTCCACTGCATGAAATCGTGCAGGTCGCCGTGGGCCTTGATCACTTCCATGCCCGGGCGCAGCCACAGGTGGAAGGTATTGCCGAGGATGATCTCCGCGCCAATCGCCTCGATGTCACGCGGCAGCATGCCCTTGACCGTGCCGTAGGTGCCCACCGGCATGAACGCGGGGGTTTCCACGGTTCCGCGGGGGAAGGTCAGGCGTCCGCGACGAGCCTTGCCATCGGTGGCAAGCAACTCGAAGGACATGCGACAGGTGCGACTCATACGGTTTCCTCGGGCCCGCGTGGCGCGGGGTTACGGGTGATGAACATCGCATCACCGTAGCTGAAAAAGCGGTACCCATGCTCGACGGCGGCCTTGTAGGCGGCCATGGCTTCGGGATAACCGGCGAACGCCGAAACCAGCATCAACAGCGTGGATTCAGGCAAATGAAAGTTGGTGACCAGGGCATCGACCACATGGAACGGCCGGCCCGGGTAGATAAAGATATCGGTGTCGCCACTGAACGGCTTGAGCACGCCATCGCGCGCAGCGCTTTCCAAAGACCGCACGCTGGTGGTCCCCACCGCCACCACCCGCCCACCGCGCGCACGACAGGCCGCCACGGCATCGACCACGTCCTGGCTCACTTCGAGCCATTCGTTGTGCATGTGATGGTCTTCGATGCGCTCCACGCGCACCGGCTGGAACGTCCCGGCGCCGACGTGCAGCGTCACGAACGCCGTCTCCACGCCCTTGGCCGCAATCGCCTCCAACAACGGCTGATCAAAATGCAGCCCCGCCGTCGGCGCCGCCACCGCCCCCAGGCGCTCGGCGTACACGGTCTGATAACGCTCGCGGTCTGAACCTTCGTCCGGGCGGTCTATATAAGGAGGCAACGGCATGTGCCCGACACGGTCGAGCAGCGGCAACACTTCTTCGGCAAATTCCAGCTCGAACAACGCATCATGCCGCGCCACCATCACCGCCTCACCGCCGCCGTCGATCAGAATCGACGAGCCCGGCTTGGGCGACTTGCTCGACCGCACATGGGCCAACACCCGATGACTGTCCAGCACCCGCTCCACCAGAATCTCCAGCTTGCCGCCGGAGGCCTTCTGGCCGAACAAACGCGCGGGAATGACGCGGGTATTGTTGAACACCATCAAATCGCCCGGGCGCAAATGCTCGAGCAAATCAGTGAATTGACGGTGAGCCATGGCACCGCTGACCCCGTCCAGGGTCAACAGTCGGCTGGCGCGCCGCTCGGCCAGCGGGTGGCGAGCGATCAGCGAATCCGGGAGTTCGAAGGTAAAGTCAGCAACACGCATGATGGGGTTCGTCTAGCAGGGCCGGAAAGTCTAGCGGAAATATTAAAAATTCACCATGAAACGTGATTGACCAACGGTAGGCACCTCTCTATACTTCGCCGCCATTGAGCCCTGATGGCGGAATTGGTAGACGCGGCGGATTCAAAATCCGTTTTCGAAAGGAGTGGGAGTTCGAGTCTCCCTCGGGGCACCATCTTAAAAAAAGACCTTGAAATTCAAGGTCTTTTTTTTCGTCTGCAGAAAAGTGGTTTTGCTGTGATCAACGCAGATCTCACCTGACGGCGCCCCCTTTTGTGGCGAGGGGATTTATCCCCGCTGGGCTGCAAAGCAGCCCCAAATACCCAACCTGTGGCAAGGAAGAATCTGTGGCTAGTAGGAACCTGTGGCGAGGGAGCTTGCTCCCGCTTGAGCGCGAAGCGCTCACAAAAATGTCACAGCCCCCACCGATGCTCCGAGTGGCCACACCCTCCCCATCCAGTCACAAAGGATTTCACCCCATGGAATTGCTGCTGGAAACGGTCGCTCTCTACTCCCTCAAACTGGCCTATGAGACAGAAGGCCACAGCCCGATCCTGCGAGATGATCCATTGATGGGCAGTTGCGACCGTGAGGTTTTTGAGTTGTTGATACGGCGGGGCAATGTGGCCGGGATTCAGGGCGAAATCAGCCGATGCCTGGATTTAGCGTTGGTGGCGGTTGGAGGGGTGGATACGGTTCTGGGTTGTGAGCTGCATCGTTTGGCAAAGAATTTTGGTGCTGCACAGACGACCGAGGGGCTTTATGCTCCAGCTATCATTCTGAGGGATTATCTGCGGGATGTTCTTTGAGCAGGACATGACACAAGCCAGAGGGTAACGAGCAACGGACCGGCCCCTAGCAATTTCAAAAAACTGGCGTTGTATTGACGCTGGCTAACCCGACAGGAGGAAATCATGATCGACTTTAAAGAGGCCGAAGCGGCTGCCCGTAATGGCTTTAATGATTTTGTAACGGGAGCAAGCAACATCGTTCTGGAGGAGATTGTCATTTCAGATGACAATTCGCGGTATGAGGTTACCTTTAGCTACGATGTCGACCGCACCCCTTCATCGATCTCAGGAACTCGTACTAGAACGCCGCTTTTTGAATTGGCCACTGTTTTGGGCAAGCGAAAAGAGTACAAGACTTTTTTGGTTTCATCTAGAGATGGATCGCTCAAGGGATTTAAGCGTTACAAAGGCCAATAAGATGGCCATAAACAAAAAAAGATCGGTACCCAATCACAAAAGAAACATAATTATTGATACCAACCTTCTGCTACTGCTAATAATTGGTAGCGTAGAAGAAGGCAGGTTCATCTCCAGCTCGAAGAGGCTGAAAGACTTTAGCGTTGGTGACTATGATTTGTTGCTTAAAGCCATCAAACCATTTGGAGTGGGCTACACAACGAAATACATTGCCGCAGAGGTCTCCAACCTTTTAGATTTAAAGGGATATGCTCAAGAAAAAGCCTTTGAAATTGCTAGAACCATTTTTGAAACATTCAAAGAGATAGATTCCAATCTCAACGACGATTTACACAACCCCTACTTCCCTCAGTTCGGCTTGACGGACTCCAAGTTAATAGAGCTGTCGTCCACTCATTTAATATTTACCGCCGACGACCGGCTATCCCCTCTGTTATGGGGATCTGGCGAGGGAAACGTTTACTCACTCGCGATGATAAGAGCACTTGCCTCTTAAGGTCGAGTGGGCCACTGGGGAAACTATCGGAAAATGGTTAAACCGTTGCCAAGGACACACGTGAATCTACAAATCGAAATCGAACGAATCTTTGGCAACAACACGTTCGCCAGACCGCTGTTCTATTCCTATCCCGGCGGCCTGCGCTTTGAACTCTCCGAACCCGGCGGCGTGGTCGATCAGTTCCTAACCGCGCTCCGCAAAGCGACAAGGATCTGTAACGACATCTTCCACGGCGAAGACGAGCTCGTCGTCTGTCTGCGCGCCTACTCCGACGCAAGCCATTTCATCCACAGGCCAGAACTTCGCGCGCTGCGATCTGCCGGGATACTCATTCCCTCTGCGCGTTCAATCTGGCGCGAGGATATAGCCGCTGACGAGTGGTACAGCGAAGATCGGCCAGAATATTGGATTAATGTCGCTTTCAAACTCCCCATCTCCCATCTTGAAACGTTGCTATGGGGAGCCCTAGCCAAAGACCTCGCGCCGATCCAACCGCAATTCAACTGCATTTTGTATCTCTTCAACCTGCCGCAGGGCGTTATGGTCTTCCCCTATGACGACAGAGGCATGGATGTCGTCGGACCTAACGGAACGCTTCTCAGGCAGTTGTACTGCCAGCATCAAGAATATTTGCTGGACTATGACCGTGCAGAGATGGATAGCACGTTCGCATCGGTCACCCCTTCCCCACCTTCTGGCCCGTCAGGCAACAAGCGCTTCAAGTAACCAAGGAATGTCTACAGCATTGAAGGACTCAGATTGATGTCAATTTCCATAGGGACTTTCTTCTACCCTTACCTAAAGTTTCTCCACGGCGCGGCCTACAACCTGCACCAGATCCTGGAGGGGCTTGGCGTCGTCTCATCGACCTTCAACGGGCGTAACGACGCCGGGCAAATCATCGGAACCTACTGGTCGCCCGACGAAGCAATGGTGAACACGCTTGGCTGTCTGATGATGCTGTCGCTGCTGCTGATCCCCTTGCTGGCAGCAGCCGCCTATACGGTGGGCAAGAAAAGAGGCGTGCTCATCTTCTTCGCGCTCTTGCTCCTACCGGGAGCGTTGAACTGCCTGGGCCTTTTCCCCAACATCAATTACCTGCCCATCCGTTACGCCATCAATGGCGTCGGGAAACTGGGCAGCGAGATCGGGCTGATCCCCTTGTTGATGCTTTGCGCCATCACCGGATGGGCCGTCATGGTGCTTATCTATGACAACCTCAACCTGACCGAACGCTTTCGTCAGATATACGATCACTTCTGGTTTCCACTGGCATTGGTCGCCGCGGTGTTCTTCGTGGCGGACAACGGCGCCAATGAAGACACCGCATTGCTGAAGGAGGCGACAGCGAGCATCCAGGACGCCAGCGCGTTCCTGCTGAGCCAGATCAAGCGCTACGATGATTACTGCAGGGCGAATGGCCTGGATAGCCTGAAATCGTGCCAGTGGAGCAGCGACTCACAGTGGACCTTCACCCACATCAAGGAAGGTGAAGCCAGCTATTTCATGGATTTCGCACCGAACGACCCCAAAGGGTTCTACGCCGCAACGAGAAGAACCATAAGCGACGAGGATGTGATCGCCATCCGCAAAGAGATCAACGACTACAACCTACGGTTGTGCCCCGTGAAGCACTTTTCCAATGGCATGTCGCGCTCATCACCACTCTCCAGCACCTGCGAGTACGTCCCCCGTGGCTTTTGCTTGAACAATCCTGATGGCCCACCCGGCCTTGTGGACAACAATATCAGCAGTCACACCGTAGCCTTGGCCAGCGAATGCATCGTTCCCTGGCTTGCGGGTGTCAAGCCCTCCTTGAAGCAGCAGATGGCGCTGGTCGGCAAGCATGACAAAGCCAAGAATCACCGTTGGTTGTATTTTCTTGCTGTTGCTGTGGCGGTCGGGGCGAAGGTGGCCTTGGCGACTACCAAGCTGTGCTTGATTGATGCGCGGCCTGCGGCTGATAGGCGTCGGGTTTTGAGGGTTGTACGGCAGAGGCTGGGGCAGTGCGTTCGTGTACTGAGGCGACTGCTGGTTGGTTTCGTACGGCTAGCATGGTTTGCTGCGATTCGGGTAGCGAAGGTGTTTAAGCGGGGAATAGCGCGGCGGGCCTAGCTTCTACCGGCAGCTACACCGGGGCTGGGGGGGGCGCCAGTGCCATCAGGTGGCAAGGAAGACGAACAGCCAACGAAAACAATCCCGTCCCCCTTTTTCCCAGGCTGATGCTGCTCGTGAGCTAGGGCTCCCAAAGTCCACAGTGCAACGGAATGGGAAGTACGATACCGAGTTAAGCAAATTCGCAACCACGCGGCACAACTGTGACGCTTTGCTCCTGTGTCCGAAGCAAAGGCGGCCGGACCAAGCTTAAGGTGCTTCCGGAAGCTTCTCGCACAGGCTAGAGAAAGGGCAAGAAGAAGTTTACTAGTAGCTCTTAGCCACTTATGATGCTTTGGCTTTCAACGGACGAGGCCTAAGTATGAGGGCCAATTGCAGCGGATGCGTTCTCCTATGCCACCTTCTTTCTCACCAACGCGCAGTTCATCAGCGCACGGTTACTTGTCAGCAGCACCTGGCTTCCTCAAGGCAAGCATCTGCAAGCTGGCTTTTTCTTTCCCGGCCAACTTGGGAGGGAGCGTATCGCTCAAACTCTTTCCTGCGCTAGCCGTCTCAGTCCGGCTTCTGAAAAGCGCTGAGCTATTGAGTGCCCCCTATGAAACTTCATGAAGTAAAAGCCCGTGAGCTCAACGGGCGGGATACAATTCATCGTTTCAAAGCACAATTCAAAGCAGCAAGCCTGGAATGCCTAGCGCTTTTGGAAAGCAGTTCTGTGGAACGAGTGTTTTGCGATTTCCATGAAGACTATGTAGTCAAACTGGTTGAGGAAACGGGCACTCGATACAGGTTCGTTCAAGTAAAAACAAAGGCCAAGCAAAACCACCTGTATAATATTCTCGAGATATTCGGGCTCAAAAAAAGAACCAAAAATGCTGAGCATGACCTAGCGAACAGTTTTGCTGGAAAACTGCTGCTGCACATTGAGAGCTTCGGGGATGCGTGCTTATCCGTTGTCATATGCACCAATGTGAACTTTGACGACGAAGTAGAAGCGTTGATTGCAGATACAAAATCAGGAATTGCAGCTAGTAAAATCACTCCTACTCTGATCAGCGAAACAAAAAAACTGATTCCTAGCTTATCCGCCAAAACGGACAAAGAAATCCTAGCCTTTTTGTCACACCTTTCATTAGACCCCAGAAAGCAGATACTCAACGAAGAAGATGATTCATTTCTATCGAACGCACACAGCAAAATCTATAAATATAGCGAAATCAATCTCAACCCCAAAGAAATTCAAAAAATAATCATACAGCTCCTCTCACTTATTGAAGACAAATCCTCATATAAGCTCGACGGCACGATCACCGAAGAAATTCTGAATGAAAAGGCCAGTGTTGCAGTTGATGATCTTTTGGACATCCTTGCTCTTTCACGGTCTGCGTATTACCTATTGAAGTCTGGAGGCGACCCTAACGCGGTGAAAAGCGTGTCAATTCTTCAGCGGATTCTACAGCGCAACAACTTCAAAGAGGACACTATCAACAGCTTTGCAGGATTCAAGTCTCGCTGGGAAGCTTGGTACAGAGTAAACCGTCACTCCATACAAGAGTTCACGCTCTTAAAAATGCAAAGTAGGATCGGCGAGCTTGCAGAAAAACTATCCAGCGGTAGAGTTGACATGGATACCATCACAAGTGCCGTCGAAAATCTCCGAGCAGAGCTATGTAGTATAACTGGGCGGACGGACCTAGAGGACGGACTGGTATTCGGAGCAGTGTTATCTGATATGGTCAAGGAAGATCTGCTATGAAATTTCAAGAAGTCATGAGGATCGCTCGAACAGAATCGCAACATCTTAGAACATCGTACTCATCCAGACACTACCGAGATGTGTTGGGCAATGAGACGCTGTTCCACATCCCACTAATTGCTCTGACCATTGTAATGTTAGCTGGTGGCCGTGCCAAACCGAAACGAGATGACATAGGCATGCTCATAGGCACCTGCTTTGAGCAGAGCATTGCGAGTTTTAAAGGCTCAACCCAAGAGCTCGGCTGGTCTGCAAACCTTCGTGTGAGAACGGTTAGAGCCCTCACCTTCTTGGAAGATACCGGCTTGGTATCCGTAAACAAGAGTAATTCGCGGATCGAGACAAGTGACGCCGGCAAGAAATTCATTGACAAGGTACTTAAGCAAGAAAGCCAACTTTGCTTAGCGCTTCTGACAATAAAACGGTCGTACCGAAACATCTGTAAAGAGCGTGACATTGAGGCCAAGCTTGATGAAATTTGAATCCCTGCAGTTTTCTCCAAGCCATGGTGCAGGCTGGGCTTCCGAAGAGCTAGTCTTTGGCCGAGCCGTGACACAGCTTTACGCACCAAACGGTAGCGGAAAAACGCCTCTCGTTCAATCGATTATGTTCTGCCTGGGACTGGAGGTTCAATTCCGAGAGGACGTCGTCCGTCACACGTCAAAAGTCACTCTTAAAACCCTCATTAAAGGCCAGACTTTATCATTCAGCAGAAGGCTTGCAGAAAAGTTTGACCTTACCGTAAGCAACGATGAGAAAACCATTAATAGGTTTTACAACGAAGAAGATTTTTCTAGATTCATGCTTAAAGTTTTGGGCCTTCGCGATGATAAACTCACCACCAACGGCAACACCAGCACCATACCTTATTTCTCAGCTATTCTGCCCCTTTTCTATCTAGACCAGGATACCGGCTACTCAGACTACTATGTACCTGCGCGCCAAAGCTTCATCAAGGGCCAGTACGCTGAAATGGTTCGTCTGGCAGTAGGCCTGCCAGCCAAAAGCTCGTTCGACAGCGCAAAAAAATCAATAGCTTTAAAACAAGAACTTGAATACCTAGACAAGACAATCAATGACAGCCGCAAGCTTATTGATCGTCTTCGGCAAGATCTTTCTCCGACCCGGAGAACCGAGACCGAGACCGACCGGGTGATTTCCGCGCTTAAGTCGAAGCTCGATGATTTGAAGTCGACTAAGGATATCAAGAGCGAGACCATCAACAGTTTCGATCATCTTATTACCGAGATGAGACGCCAACACCGGGACATGACTACCCAACAATTAGCGCTCGAAGCAAAAATTACAAGTTCCGCACAAATAAGACAAGAAATCGAAAGTGAGATTGAAACACTGGACCTAAACGAGGAGGCTCGTCGTGCATTCATGTCATTCAGCGAAATTTGCACTACTCCATCGTGCGGAATGTTTTTGGTAAGCTCGGACTCATACGGAAAGAGCTTGCTCTATTTACGCGACCAAATAAAAGACCTAGACACTGTCAGCACCGCAAACATACAGCAAGCCGAGGCCATTGCCACTCAAAAATCCTGGGTTGAACGACAAATCTCTGAACTTTCGGAAAAACGTGGTTTGGCAGAACGCGAAGCTGGTATCGAGATGTTTATCGAAGCGATCAGCAAAATCGCTTCTGAGATCTTTGAGCTTGAGCTGGAAAAAACCAAACTCAAAAAATACCACGCACAAGAGAAGTCACATCTTGAGCTTCAAAATCGCCGCAATAGAACTTTGACCGAGCAGGAGTCACTAGGGCCGGAGCGAGAGCAATCGCTGGAGGTGGTAAAATTCAAGCGAAACCTGGCCGAAAAAATGGCCGACTGGCTTAATACGCTGAACTCAAAAAACATCTCTAGAGATATCCGTATCGATTCGGACCTTAAGCCAGTTCTCGGAACAGAAAAAATCGGTATCATCAAAGGTAGCTCCAAAGCCCGTACAGTCCTGGCGTTCCATGCCGCCCTGTTTGAAATCTGCACTTCCGATCTAAGTTCGCCATTCCGCACGCTAATCTTTGACACACCACGCCAACAAGAAATCCACTCAGAAGACTTGGATGCTTACTTTAAACGCCTGAAATTAATCGCCACTCAAAACGATGCACAGATTGTATTTTCAACTACCAGCTACCGATTTGAAATCGATCCAAACCTAGATGCGGAATGGCTCCCGCAATTCGGTGGCTTTGAGCAACCGATGTATCTGGGAGATTATCAGAACCTGATGGATTAAAAGGGATTGGTAGCGTCCACGCCGACTGGGCTTGGCCTGCCATGGTGCCTAGACCGCGCTACGGTGTCCTGTCATTTCTGTGTGCTTGGCAAAGATCCCTTGGTCAAAGCTCACAGAGTTGGCCTTCCCTTTTTCTGACGGCTTCGCTGGAGCTCTCTGTTCTGGCACCGGTGTCGGTTCGCTGGTTGGTGGCTGTGGGCTTGCATGGACTGTTGTTGAGTGTGCTGCTGGGGCTGTAGCTGGAACAGAGAGCGCAGCAGGGACTGCCGGTACCGCCGCGGGTGGAGCAGTGTAAACGAAGGCGAAGACAGAAGAGGGTTTTATTTTCAACCTGTCTAGTCCTGAAATAGGTTTACACCTGTTTAAGAACTAGACGTATAGAAGTAAATCGTTCTTTTTTCCGCCTTTCCTCAGCGGGATGCTTATTCCAAGCGTTTGCCAAAATATGGTGGGGTCATGCAAAAGTAGCTATAAAACTTGAAGTTTGAGCATCCGTTTCTCGCGCCAAACGAGGTACCCGGTTAACACTGGAGCGCGGCGATGGCGAGATAAGACAGAAAAAGGAAATTACCTCTCTCCTTTTTCTGTTTTTTCTACGCAATGGCCTTCCTAGCGTTGCGTCTGAGGATCCGTCAGCGAGCTTGGACGATGTCCGTTCTTAACAGAGTGCCCCCTCCATGCAGGCTCGTCTCCACCAAAAAAAATGGCCATGGACATAAATGGAGACACGATGAGGTAAATCACAGCCGCCCCCAATCTACACTGGGGCATTGATCCTCCTATAGACGTGATAGTGGCAAGGTAGTAGTTTGACAATATCAGACTGGACACCACCGGCGACCATGATTTTTCGTTATCAGATTTCCAACAACCCAAAACAACATCGGACTGTAAAAAAATTTACTATGGAGCAGTTATGGCAAAGTGCGTATTTTCGGTTATAGAATCAAGGTGGTGGAGCGATGGAAATCACAGTGTTAGGCCATTATTCGAAGCTCTAGCTGGGATCCATTACGACAATCCATCAGCCTTCTATTATGATATGTTCAGTGAGAAGCAATCTTTATCATCAGGCCTAAGAATGCGTTGCCGAGATAGTCAAACCCAAGTGATATATCTCGCGACTCATGGAAGCGACAGCTCTATTGGCGGAGCAAGTGGTCACATGATCACGCGTACAGAACTGAGAAATATGCTCACAACCCATAACAAAACAAAACAAGTAAAGGGGCTCTATCTAGGGACATGCCTGATGGGAAATCAGTCTTTAGCAAAATTCCTCCTTGAAGATGCTGGCACTAATTTAGATTGGGTTGCTGGCTACAAGGAGGAAGTGGATTGGATCGACGGGAGTGCCATTGATATGATCTTCTTCTCTAAACTTGCAGAGGAGTATCGAAAAAATAATAGCCGCCGCAAAGGAAAAAAATCCTCAAGACAGATGGCTCATACTGCTGGATCGGAACTGCTTCACCTTGTACCTGGCGCACATTCAAAATATGGATTTAATATATTCATGCATGAAAGCCGAAAACTGACTAGCATGTTTAGCTAGCACTATAATTTCACCGCTTTTATATGCATATAAACCGAAATTTTCGCCCAACAAAGCAGAAAGAAACAGAAACAAGGCGGATTTATTTTTGCCACAGAAATAAATCCTCCCCCTTTTGACTGCCCCCGTATTCAAGGAAACATCCCAGGGCTCCCTCCCTTTTTTGGCCCTGTTTTGGCAGCAGCGATCACCTGCCACTTAGACCCATGAATTCAATGAATTAGGAGAATCTATGGAACATCTTAATGCAACAAAAGTACTCAATGTCGTTAGTATCAACGCGGAAGGCGGCGCCAAAAAAGTCGAGATCAAATCAGGCTGTCCAATTTTTATCCTCGGGCGAAACGGAACCGGAAAATCCGCTTTAGTGGGGACTCTCTCTACTAAGCTGGGTCAAAATCTAGTGTTCATGCCAGGTTCTCGGCCTAGTTACTTTGATCGTGAAAGTCTCAATTTGACACCGGCGAGCAGGAGAGATCTGGCAGTCAACCTGACACATTGGAATGCAGATCCAGACACACGGTGGAAAGCCACATCAGGGACAGCAAGAAATGAAAAAGCCATACATGACCTGCAAAGTGCTGAATTACAGTACAAGCTCGATGCCGCCAATGAAATCAAAGCAGAAGGAGCCCAATCAAGCGCTATTGCTCGACTCCAGTCAAATAACGCCCCTTTAGATCGTATCAATGCCCTGCTATCCCAATCAAATCTGCAAGTTCGAGTTTTAATTTCTGGAGGGGAACTAAAAGCCCAGCGAGGCGACGCTGTTTACAGTATTGCTCGAATGTCTGATGGAGAGCGGGCCGCCCTTATTTTTGCGGCTGAAGTCGTGGCAGCTCCTGACGGAGCCATTTTTCTAATTGATGAGCCGGAGCTTCACCTCCACCCAGCAATCGTCGTTCCGCTCCTAAAAGCGCTCATTGCTGAACGTCCTAAATGCGGTTTCGTCATCTGCACACATGAGCTAGAGCTACCGGGCAATTCCTTTGAGTCGAAAATCATCCTCGTTCGAGGTTGTAAATGGTCTGGCACCGTAGTCGAATCATGGCAAGTAGACGTTTTGGATGCCCCTGAAGAAATACCAGAATGGTTGCGCGTCGATCTGATCGGTTCGCGCCAGAAAATATTGTTCATAGAAGGAACAACCAGCAGCCTGGATCATCCTCTCTATTCACTGCTTTTCCCTAAGGTCTCAGTGAGATCTCGTGAGAGCTGCCGAGAGGTTATGAGGGCGGTAGAAGGTTTGCGAGCCGTGGAAAAAATGCATCGAGCGCAAGCCTTCGGTCTCATTGATCACGATGGGATGGACGAAAAACAGATGCTCGATTTCGAATCTCATGGTATCTATCCGCTACCAATTTTCGCAGTTGAAAGCCTCTACTATTCCACTGAAGTGTTAGCAGGATTGGCCGCCCAGCAAGCCAAAATGTTAGGTCTACCAGTTGAACTATTACAGCATGAAGCGCAAATTGCAGCGTTACAGGCAGTGACCGCCAAAGGAATATCTGAACATCTAGCGAGTCGCATATCTGAGCGATACATTCGAGACCAGCTCCTGCTTGCTCTGCCTGATAGAAAAATGATGATAGAGGGAGCGAAAAACCATATCGAGTTTAAGCTTGAGTCCCCATATCCTCTTGAGCTGGAGCGCATCGAACAGATGATCAATGCGCAGGACATCGACGCAATCGTATGTCGATACCCAGTTAGAGAGTCAGGGATGCTAAACGGTATCGCAAAGGCGCTACATTTCAATGGTCGAACCGACTACGAGCGGGCAGCACTGATCCTTATTGGAACCAATGATGAGCTTCAGCAGTTGCTGAAGCTCAAGCTGGGGAAGTTGTCTGAAATGCTCGTATAACCAGCTATTGCGGATTCAGCGAGCGATACCATGTATCCCAGTTTGTATCCCAAAAGCCATAATCACGCTGCAAGCCACGCTCTATATGGAACCTGATGGTTTCGCTCGGAACAAAAAAGGTTTTGCTAGCAAGACCTTTTTTGTTCCGAGCGGCACGTAGCGCGGTAGCCCTACCTCACCTCAACAATATCCAAAGCCCGATTCGCCAACAGCTCGCTCACCTCAATCACCTGCAAAATCCCCATCGCAACCCGCCGACGCGAGCCATCCAGATCAAACGCCAAATCACTGATCATGGCATTCGCCGATGCCAAATTCTCACTGAGATTCGCAAGCAAACACTCAGAATCCACACTCGGATCAATCCGTAAAATGGAGTCGGTCTTGTCAGACGTTTCGCTCTTTGGCTTGGGTTTCAGGTAGTAATCCAACGCTCGCGTGGCAGCGTCATCGATTTTCTTGTTGCGGGCAGACTGAGCACGGGAGACGTGTTCGTTCGTATCGGGGGGATTCGGAGTATCTTTCGCCATTATCTTGTTTCCTGTAGTGGGAGCCATCACCCGCTCGCGACTAAACGATGGGAGGCAGCTGTACGCAGGTTAGTCGACCGGGGAAACAAGAAACCGGCGCGTCCGAGGACGCCCTGCGCACAGCCACCATCAAGTGCAGGATGGGAATCCCGACTGGATGACGCCTTGCACAACCTGTTTCACCTTGGGCGACTAAACCCGATCACTGATGAGCAGTGACAGGTCCCAAACTACCGACGTAATCCAAGGCGAACAAGCCGGCGGATTCTGGCGTAGTTGTAGGCAAAGGCGCAAGGCGACGTCGGCTCGCGAGTTGCGGTTGCCCAATGACTGACAGCCCCATCTGACGTGCCAGATTGTTCCGCCCCTCAATAGCCAGCCCTACCTGTATTGAGGAAACCGGAACAACCACTTCAAGAATCCTCCTACATCGCGCCCCGCTCTTCCCGCGTTAGCGTCTGTCCTGCATTTCAGCGGACGAGATTCACTACGTGGCGACACGCAAAAAAGACATCCCCCAAGTTCGAAACCCGCCCGGCGGCGACGGGCATCACGTCACTTATCGGGACATGAGCGCCAGCGAACTAGCCGAGCGCGACGGCCTACAGCAGGCTTATGAAGCCATGCTTGCCCGGCAATCCGCCTACGAACAAGCGCGCTGGGCCACGGTGGATAACAAGCCGTTGTCTAGCGTTACCGGATGCGTGTTTGCCAAGAGCTGCAAGCTCCCCAACGGCATCATCGATTACAGCAACCCCAACGGCTACGTCCCGGCGGATCTGGTCAAGCAGTACGGCGATCTCATGTGGCTCGGCGGCCGGGGCGCCGACCCATCCGGCGCGGTCCCCCTTGAGCGGATCGGCGCTGGCGCGGTTCCCGTTACCTTGGGCCGGCTCGCGCTGGGTGGTTCGGCAACGTCCGTGGCTACCGCAGCGGGCGGTACCGTCGGCGCAGCCCTGCTGACCGGCATCGTCGCCCTGCTCTGGCCGTCCAATCTGGGCGATAGCGCGCTTTACAGCGAAGACCAGCTACGCGACCTCAAGCATGCTCGCAGCCGCATGCGCTTGAGCATCGAGCAGCAGGCCGACGGCAGTCTCAAGGGGTATGGCTTCTATACCGGCCAGCATCCCGATTGGGAAATGGTTGATGTTGTTCAGCTCACGTCGCGAGCCGATCAGTTCGTTGCTGACTTGGGTGATGGCATCGAACTGATTTGGACGCCGGCTATCAATCCGGCTGACACCCTTGGCATTCCCGCCTTGGAAGCTGCGCCCCAGGTACCGCCTATTTGGATCTATCCACCGACGCCGATGGCCGACAGCATCATCGTCGATCCGATCTATCCGCCGGAGTACAGGGATTTCATTCTGGTATTTCCGGCGGATTCGGGGGTTCGGCCGGTTTATGTGGTGTTGAGTGTTCCGGGGGATCATAAGTACCACAAGCCCCCGTCGCTGCTACCGGCGTTTCCGGAAGCTAAGATTGCTCCATCCAAAACGTTTGTACGTGGCGGCGGCGTTAAACGTCGGAGATGGAAGGACCGTAAAGGCAAGATCTATGAATGGGACTCACAGCACGGCGCTGTAGAGCTGTACACAAAACAAGGTCAACACCTTGGCGAATTCGATCCGATAACTGGCGAACAAACCAAGCCCGCCGATCCAACAAGGAAAGTAGAGAAATGAAGCCCGTCGTTGAAATTTTTGACGTGACTACCGAAGAGTTAATAGAAACCGTAGAAGTCCCAAGCGCCTATATGGACCAGTTGGCCGCACTTATGGGTTGGACAGAACCTGAAGACTTTTGCTTTGTCTACGATCTGTTACCGCAGCAGATAAAGACGATAGAAGAGTGGACTGATACAACAATTCACGGTGATAACCGCATCGTTCAAATCGTCTGCCTTGAATAAGGCTGGGGAGCTTAAGACAATCAAAGAGGAGCGCCACGCCTTGACAGGGTGATCGCTAAACGTGGCATTAGCTGAAGCAGGCTTTCGACACGGTTCACCGTGGCTTTACGGCGATCAATCACGAGGCGACGCGCGCCCTCAACTCTTCTTTCCAAACAACCGGTCGGCAATCTGCCGACCTCGCTCCACCCCTTCCTCCGTCAACCAGATCGACTTGTTCCTGTTTACCGGATCGCTGATGAGGCCTTGTTCGTGCAATCGGTTCATGACCTCGAAGTCGAAACCTTTCCAGGCATTGCCGCTGTCGGAGCTGAAGGCTGCCAGCAAGGCAAGCACGGCTTCTTCTATCAATTTGTCGTCGTATTCCATGGTTGCTGCTCCGCTCGTGTTGGCAGATAGGATGATTTTACGCACCAGCGCTCCTTAAGTCTTAGCCAGTCATCACCTCACCGGCTTGCTCCAGCGCCAAGTGATTCCACACACGCTGCAGGCCAGTCGTGTGCTTTACCGCCCACGCCAAGGCGGCAGGAAAGGTGGTTTGTTTGGGTGGGGACTTTCGAATAAGGGCTGCTGCGCAGCCCAGCGGGAGCAAGCTCCCTCGCCACGGGGTTTGGTGGTTACCCAGCGAGCAACGTGGTGCTAGGCGTCTTCGCCCTTCTCTGCTGATTCAGCACTGTGCACCACCACCAGCAACTGCGCCTGAACATCACCCACCGAGCGCAGGCGATGGGGTTTTTGCGCGTTGAAGTGCAACGCATCGCCGCGATTCAACACGACGCGCTCGTTCATGAAGTCCACTTCCACCTGGCCTTCGTGAACGAACAGGAACTCCTCGCCCGTGTGTTCCTTGAACGCATGGTGCGCCGCGAATTCGGCCGGGGGGTAGAGGATGAAGGGCAGCAAGGTTCGCTCGGAAACCTGGTGAGCCAACACGGCGTATTCAGCGCTGCCAGGGTTCGCCGCCAGGGATTGGCGGTCTTCACAGCGCACCAGGCTGTAGCTGTCGAGCGAGACGTTTTCCTCGGAGAACAACTCCTCGACTTTCACGTTCAACGCCTTGGACAGCTTGAGCGCCGTGGCGATGGAGGGCGTGCTCAGACCCCGTTCCACCTTGGACAGGTAGCTCTTGGTCATCCCGGTTTTTTCAGCCAGGACGTCCAGCGTCACACCGAGTTTTTTTCTGAGCAATTTCAAGCGAATGGACATAGGTAACCCACATTTCCAGGGAAACGGACAATCTGCGATTGCAAATGACACTTTGTGTCATATAGTCTATTTAGTGTCATTAGCACCTCCATCCCACCGCTTCCATGACGCGGATCAAGAACGGTCAAAGAACGAATCAGGAGAACGGACATGAGCAAGACACTGGCGACGCCCAAGGACCAATTGGTCGAGCATGCTGTAAACCAGATGCAGAAATCACTGCCGGATAATACGTGGACTGTGCGACAAAAGCTGGCCCTGACCTGTCGCATCTTGTTCGAGAATGGTCACGACTCCGGCCTCGCCGGGCAGATTACCGCGCGCGGGCCGCAACCTGGCACTTACTACACCCAGCAACTGGGCCTGGGGTTTGACGAGATCACCGCCGGCAACCTGCTGTTGATCAACGAAGACCTTGAGGTTCTGGAGGGACACGGCATCCCCAACCCGGCCAACCGGTTTCACACCTGGGTCTACCGCGCCCGGCCGGATGTGAATTGCATCATCCACACCCACCCAACCCACATCGCCGCGCTGTCGATGCTGGAAGTGCCGCTGCAGATTTCCCACATGGATCTCTGCCCGTTGTACGAAGACTGCGCGCTCCTGGAAGGCTGGCCGGGCGTGCCCGTGGGCAACGAGGAAGGCGAATTGATCGCCGGCGCCCTGGGTGACAAGCGAGCGATTCTGCTTTCCCATCACGGTCAATTGTCCACCGGCGAGACCGTGGAAGAAGCCTGCAACATCGCCCAATTGATCGAGCGCGCCGCGAAGCTGCAATTGCTCGCCATGGCCGCCGGCGAGGTGAAGCCGATCCTGCCGCACCTGGGCCGCGAAGCTCACGACTGGATCGCCCGTCCCAAGCGTCACGCGGCCGCCTTCAACTACTACGCCCGGCAGAACCTGCGCCAACACGCCGATTGCCTGAACTGAACCCAATAGGAGCGACGCCATGTCTACCCCCAACATCCACGGCATCATCGGTTACACCATCACGCCCTTTTCCGCCGACGGCCAAGGCTTGGACCTGGACGCATTGGGCCGGTCCATCGACCGCCTGATCGACAGCGGCGTGCATGCCATCGCGCCCTTGGGCAGCACCGGCGAAGGCGCCTACCTGAGCGACGCGGAGTGGGACCAGGTCAGCGAATTCAGCATCGCCCGCGTTGCCGGCCGGGTGCCGACCGTGGTCAGCGTGTCTGACTTGACCACCGCCAAAGCGGTGCGCCGCGCGCGTTTTGCCCAGGATCACGGCGCCGATGTGGTGATGGTCTTGCCGGCTTCCTACTGGAAACTGAGCGAGGCGGAAATCCTCAGGCACTACCAGACCATCGGTGCCAGCATCGATGTGCCGATCATGCTTTACAACAACCCGGCCACCAGCGGCATCGACATGTCCGTGGACTTGATCCTGCGAATTTTCAACGCGGTGGATAACGTCACCATGGTCAAGGAAAGCACCGGCGACATCCAGCGCATGCACAAGCTGCAACTGCTGGGCGAAGGCCAGGTGCCGTTCTACAACGGCTGCAATCCACTGGCATTGGAAGCCTTCGCGGCCGGTGCCAAGGGCTGGTGCACCGCCGCGCCGAACCTCATCCCGCAACTCAATCTCGACCTGTACGCGGCCGTGATGGCCAACGACCTGAGCAAAGCCCGGGCGCTGTTCTATCGTCAATTGCCGCTGCTGGATTTCATCCTCAAGGGCGGCTTGCCCGCTACCATCAAGGCTGGTCTGCGCACCCTCGGCCTGGAAGTCGGCGACCCGCGCTTGCCGGTGTTTCCGCTCGACGAGTCGGGGAATGACCGGTTGCAAGCGATGCTGAAGCAACTGCTCTGATTCGCCCTGCCTTGCGACCCGGCGGGTGGCGACTCAAAACGTCAACCTGTCGGTCGCTTCACTTCATTCTCAAACTGCAAAACGGCGAGGCGTGAGATGGACACCTATAAACCGCTGCACTGTGACCTGCACGACTACCTGGAGATTGCCTGCCTGTGCGGCTACTCGCTGGACATCGAACTGACTGACGGCCAACGCGTGACGGCTCGGGCGATTACCACGCGGACCGCTTCCACGCGGGAAGAGTTTCTCGAAATCGACACGGCGGACGGTCGTCAGGAGATTCGCCTCGATCAGTTATTGGCGATTACGCCGTTGGATAAGAACGCGAGGTTTGGGCGGGTTGTGTTGATGGCCGGTGACCAGGCAGGCCATTGAGATGGGTCCTTAAGTCGCGCGGGGCGGGTTTTCGTCCTGTGAGGTTGAGTCGGCTTGAATACTCGTTGACTGACGCACCGCTATTCGCGAGCAGGCTCGCTCCCACAGGGGGCGCGTTTTGCCTGGATTCATTGGACATCCGGTCATCCCGTGGCGAGGGAGCTTGCTCCCGCTGGGCTGCGTGGCGGCCGTTTTGTGAGCGCTTCGCACTGGAGCGCCAGCCCGGTCAAGCGGGAGCAAGCTCCCTCGCCACGGGCTCATCGTCGTTCCTGAATGAGTGGTAGTTCAATGACTGACAGACTCATCCATCACCTTCTCCGAACAACCCCACCCCCTTTTCGCACACCCAAGAACTCAAGAAAAAACGCCCACTCAAATTTCCTAGGCGCACGCACAAACCCATCAGCCAGTTTATCGACCTCGGCTCTCGCTCCCTCTGCGCTGTCATACGTCAGCGCGCAGACCGTTCCATCTGGAA
Source organism: Pseudomonas sp. SWRI179 (assembly GCF_014268705.1). Lineage (NCBI taxonomy): Bacteria > Pseudomonadati > Pseudomonadota > Gammaproteobacteria > Pseudomonadales > Pseudomonadaceae > Pseudomonas > Pseudomonas sp. SWRI179. The sequence continues at coordinate 74,415 of NZ_JABWRA010000027.1, forward strand.
AGAAGACGCTGTAATCATAACGAGGCCCCACCCAAATCCCATCGGCCCATCGGCCGCCCACCGGGCTTTTGTTGATCACGCAGCCTTTGTAGTTTTCTACGAATTCCATATCGCACCTCACGAAATCAAGCACCGTGATAGCGCGGCACGTTTCGAGCGAAATCTCGCGATATCGCCTTCAGCATACGGCCCTCGAAAATTCTCGCGCACCTGTAGGAAATGACAGTAATTAATAACAACCAGCCACAAGCACGCAGCCGTTAATTCTGTTTGGCTATAAACCCCTCAAAAATTCTTTCCACTCCATCCCTTCCCGCAAAACTTCCATCCTCTCCAGCAAACGCCCCTCCCATTCCCCGCCTCGATAATCCCCACTTCAGAAACCCCAAGCGCTGCAACCGAGCACCCGTGTACCTCCCATGAACCTACGCACCTTCATTCGCAGCTATTGCCTCAATTCCAGGCTCGCCACGAATGCGCTCACCCGCCTGCACAAATCGCTCTCGTCCTTGGCCGCCTATCTGGCCCGGCAAGGCTTCGATTCCAACCTATGGCCAGTCACCCGTGACGAAGCCGCACCGGACCGTCACCTCAACACCATCTGCCCAGAGCTGGCCGCCACCGTGTTCAGCCATGCCCGGGAAGGCGTGATCCTGGTCGACCCCTTCGGCCGGGTCATCGCCGTGAACGAGGCCTTCACACGGCTCACCGGTTACGGGAAGGAAGAGATAGAGGGCCGCGAGTTGAACGCCCACCGCATGGTCCGTCGCCTCACCGCCTTTTACGCCCCCATGAAAAACGCCCTGGATTTCCACGGCCATTGGTCCGGCGAGATCCAAAGCAACCACAAGGACGGCCGAGAGATGACGTCGCGGATCAGCATCAGCGCGGTGCATGACCGGCACGGCAATGTTCAGCACTACGTGGCACTGCTCGGCGACATGACGCAGATGAAGCAGCGCCTGCAGTTGCTGGAGCGGGATGCGCGGTATGACGCGCTCACGCAATTGCCCAATCGGTTGTTGTTGGCCGAGCGGATGCGGCAGGCGTTGGGCAAGGCGCGGATTCATCAGCAGAAGGTGGCGATTGCGTTTATCGACCTGGATGGGTTCAAGGCGTTGAACGACAGTTATGGGCATGACTGGGGGGATCGGGTGTTGCAGATTGTCGCGGCGCGGATCAATGCGACGTTGCGGGAGGGCGATACGTTGGCGCGCCTTGGGGGTGATGAGTTTGTCGCGGGGTTGGTGGGTTTGCAGGCGGTGGCGGACAGCGAGCCGTTGCTCAAGCGGATGCTGGCGGCGGCGAATGCACCGATTTTGATTGGCGCGCAGACGGTGGAGATCGCGGCGAGTATCGGGGTGGCGTTTTACCCTGAGCACGGACAGGAGATCGATGGGCTGATCAGTAAGGCGGATCAGGCGATGTATCTGTCGAAGAAGGCCGGCGGCAATCGCTTGGCGTTTTGTCCGACCCGGTTTATTTCGCTCAATAGCGAAGCCTGACGGTGGTGCCGAGGATGCGTTCGCTGCCGGTCATGACGCCGTAGTCGCCGGCGCCGAGCAATGAGTAGACGGCGGTGATGTACTGGCGGTCGAAGACGTTGCGCACCCAGCCTTCCACTTCCCACGAACGGTCCTGGCTGCGCAGGCCCAGGCGCAGGTTGGTGAGGCCGTAGCTGGGTTGATAGCTGCCTTCGCCGCCTTCAAGGGTGCCGTAGTAGCCAGTGCGGAAGCTGTAGTCGATGCCGCTGAAAGCTTCCAGGCCGTAGGGCAGCGGGTGGGTGTGGTCGAGGCCGCTGCTGAGGTTCCATTCCGGGGCGTTGTAGAGGCGCTCGCCGCTGAGGTCGCAGGTCCATTGGCCCGAGGCCGGCGGGCACGGGGCGTTGGGGAAGCTGCGGTAGCGGGCATCGCTCCAGGCCACGCCCAGGCGCCCGGTGAGTCGGGGGGTGAGTTGCCAGGCCGAATCGAGTTCGATGCCGCGCAGGCGGACTTTGCCGACGTTGATCAGGTTGTCCCGCAGGGGGGGCGCGAACAGCGAGGTGGGCGGGCTGTAGGTGAGCGCTTGGTAGTCGTCGACGTCGGTCTGGTAGACGGCGAGGTTGAGCAAGGCGCGTTGATCCCAGAAGCGTGTCTTCATGCCCACTTCCAGGGACGTGGCGCGCTCCGGCTCGAAGGTGGGCGCGGTGAACGGACCGATCACGTCGAAATTGATGCCGCCGGCCTTGTAGCCTCGCGACCAACTGACGTAGCCCATCACCGCGTCGGTGAAGCGGTAGCTGGCGCTGAGCAGGCCTGAGACGTTGTCTTCTTTGATCGAGTCTTCGCGGTAATAAGCACGGCCGAGGGCGATGTCGCGGAGCAGTTGCCCACCGGCCTGGAACACCGGGGGCAAACCCGTCAGCGGAGCGAGGTTGCTGACGTCGCGGGAGACCCAGCCGTCCTTGCGTTCCTGGCTGTAGCGCAGGCCACCGGTGAATTCCAACGGGTCGATTGGGCGCCAGGAGAGCTGGCCGAAAATGGCGCGGCTGTCGCCCTTCTGTTCGCCGTCATAGCGTTGCCGAGCGCCATCGAGCAGCACCGAAGGCACCTGCCTCGGATCGGTGAGGCTGACGCCGAAGATTTTTTGCAGTGCCTCCAGTTGATCGCCGACGAACCAGGGCGCGGCGTCCTTGCCGTATTCGACGTTGATCTCGCGGTCGAGCTGTTGACGCAGGTAATACAGGCCGGCGACATAGTCGACGGACGAGCCGGCCGTGCCGGACAAGCGCCATTCCTGGCTGAACTGTCGGTGGTCCAATGCGGCTTCGGATTGCATCACCGAGCGTGCGGTGCTGTCGGCGTCGCGGTCGGCGCGGTAATCCCAGTCGCGATAGGCGGTGATGCTGGTCAAGCGCATCGCCTCGTCCAGGTCCCAATTCAATTCCAACGACACGCCGTTTTGCAGGGTTCGCGGATGGCCCGGCGCGTCGATGCGGGACTCGCGTTTGTAAGGATCAGGCTCCGCCAGTGGATAGCCAGCGAACTGGGCGCGCTTGCGGGTTTGCTCGCTGTAGTGATTGACCAGCAGGACGTTGCCGGCCTCGTTTTGCTCGGCGTAGTCGGCGATCAGACGGGCGCTGAAGTCACTGTTCGGCGTCCACAGCAACTGACCGCGCAGGCCTTGGCTGTCGGAATCGCCGAGGCGGCTGCCGTCTTGCAGGTTTTCAACGGCCCCCTCGGAGGCGCTGTCGAACACGTTGAGTCGGCCAGCGAGCACATCGTCTTGCAGCGGCCCGGAAAGCGCCCCGCGATATTCCCGCAGACCGCGCTCACCGTAAGTCGCTTCGAGATTGGCTTCGGGCTGGAACGTTGGTTGTTTGGTGATGATGTTCAACGCGCCGGCGGTGGTGTTCTTGCCGAACAAGGTGCCTTGGGGCCCGCGCAGGACTTCGATGCGTTCGATGTCCATCAACTCGGTGAACGCCATGCCCTGGCGCGCCTGGTAAACACCGTCGACGTAGGTGCCGACGCTGCCTTCCAGGCCATCGTTGTAGGCGGTGGCACCGAAGCCGCGCAGGCCGAAGCCGGCGTAACGGGCATCGTGACCGGAAACCACCAGGCCCGGAACCCGTTGCTGGATGTCTTGCAGTCGATGCAGGCCGGCTTCGTCCAGCTGATCACCGTAGAGGACGTTGATCGGGATCGGCACGTCTTGCGGGTCTTCTTCGCGGCGGCGAGCGGTGACGGTGGTTTCGTCGAGCGTGAGGGCGCCAGGCGCCTCTTGCGCGGCATGGGCCGATGCCCAGGGCAACGCGAAGAGGCCGCCGAGCAAGAGCAGCCGATAACCCAGACCCGGCATGCTAGAACTCCCGGGCCATTTCGCGATGCTCCGTGTCCGGGCAAACCAATGTATTGATCCGTGCCAGCAGTTCGCGGCTGTCGGCGGGCTTGAGCAGTGCCGCGTCGAAGGCCAGGCCTTGCGGGTAACCTTCCGGCCTGCGTGGCGGGATCGCTGAATACAGCATCACGGGCAGCTCGTGCCCATGGTCGCGCACGTGTCGCAGCAGTTCCCAACCGTCCATGGCGGGCATCATCTGGTCGCTGATCAGCAGGTCGACCGGTTGATCAGCCAGGCAGGCCAAGGCGTCTTTGCCGTTCGCCGCGATGCTGACGTCGAAGCCGTAGCCGGCCAGCAGGTCGTAGAGCCACTCAGTGTTTTGTTCGATGTCGTCCACCAGCAGTACGTGTTTGCCCTGACCATCGAGCGGCGTGAAGTTGTTGTCGACGATGCCATTCTCCAGGTCATGTTCCTGGGCGCATTTGAGTTGCAGGCGAAAACTGAAGTGGCTGCCCTGCCCGGTGGCCTGGGGTTCGAGACGGCTGTCCATGCGCTCCAGCAGTTGCGTGACGATGGACAGGCCCAGCCCGCTACCTTCGTAGCGTTGCGCGTTGCGGCCACGGCGGAACGGTTGCAGCAGTTGTTCGAATTCTTGCGGGTCGATGCCGATGCCGGTGTCGATCACGCTGAAGCGCAGCTCCACGGTGTCAGCGGCGGTACCCGGGGAACAGCTCACTTCGAAACGGATCTGGCCGTCGCGGGTGAATTTTGCCGCGTTCGCCAACAGGTTCATGAGCACCTGCCGAAGCCGCTTGAAGTCAGCCTCCACCAGGGGCGGCAGGTCCTGCGCCAGCACCGCGTTGAAACTGTTGCCCTGGCGCGCGGCGAGGAAGCCAGCCTCGTCGGCGACCTCCTGGAGGAAGCCGTACAGGTAGGCGGGCGCGAGGGTCAGTTGCATTTGCTCCAGTTCACCACGGGAAAACTCGAGCATCTCGTCGATCAGTTCCAGTTGTTGGCGGGCGTTGCGCTCGATGGTGGCTTGATAGTCGCGGTTCGGCCCCGCATGGAGCAGGCGTGCATAGTCGATGATGCGCACCAGCGGCGAGCGCAGGTCGTGGCTGATCCGCGCCATCAACGCACTGCGCGCCTCCAGGGATTCACGCAACTGCGACGTGCGCAGCGCCACGGTGCTTTCCAGGCGTTCCTGTTCGGCCTGGCGTTGTTGTTCGAGGCTCGACAGGGCGTGCTTTTCGCGGTTGCGGCTGCGGCTGACTTCCATGATCAATGTGAAGACCAGCAATACCACGCCCGGCAGGGCCGACGATAAGCTGTTTTTGCTTTCCGGCGCTTGCCAGGGCAACTGTTCCTGGGGGAAAAACCACCGCATCAGCATTTGCCCAACCAACAGCCCTGGCACCAGCCAGGCCATCCAGTTGTAGGGCAGACGCCTGCGCCACGCCATAAACAAGGTGGGGACCAGCGCACCGTAGAAACTCATCAGCGAGATTTGGACAATTAGCGCGCCCTGGACCGGGTCGACCTTGAGCCACCAGAGGCGGCCGAAGACACAGCCCAACAGCGGCACCCAGTAGCTCCAGCCAATGATCTTGGGCAGTTGGGAAACCTGCAACAGCACGCGCATGTAGGCCAGGAACAGGACGATCGAGGTTGCACTGGTGAACGTCAGCAGCTCGCGTGTCCAGCCCAGCGCCGAGGGCCAGTAGATCAGGTAGCCATTGAGGATGCAGGTCAGCAGGATGTAGCTCAGGACTGCGCCGGCATTCACCGTCAGCAGTCGGGAACGGAGGATCCGGCCAACGATAAAGCCGAACGGCACGACCAGCAGGACAATGCCGAGGGTGAGTCCGTCGCTGAGGTAGGTCTGTTGCTGGCTGCGCAGCAGCGCCGGTTCGGACCAAAGTTCCGGCTCCAGCAACATCTGGAAATTGCTCGCCACCCGGACGAATACCGTGGCGCTCTCCCCCGCTGCCAACGACACCCGGAACGCCGGCTGACGCGCCGCCGGCTGCGGCCATTCGGCCAGGGGATGGGCGGCTCCGGCATGGGCTTCCTGCCCCGGTTGGTAGACACGAATGTCTTCCAGGCGCGGCGCGCCGACCACCAGCAAGCGCGAACACGCCGCAGCGCTTGAGTTTGTCAGTTGTAATTTCAACCAGAAGGCGGAGCGGCTGTAACCCTGCGTCGGCCAGCTTGGGGTCGCGGCCTTGAAATCGGCGTCAGGCCGTTGGGCGATTTGTTCCAGGCTCAGGTGTGCCTGGGTGTCCTCGAAAATCTGCGCCACGGGCATCAGGCTCAGAGAGTCGGTGCGGCAGATATCCACAGGCGCCGCACGCACCAGGCCTGTGGATAACAACGTTATCGTCAGGAGTAGAAACTGTAGAAGCCGCATCAGGCGCGTCCGGCCGACTCGGTTTCGGCAATGCCCAGGGCTTGCTGGCGAAACTGGCTGGGCGTCATGCCGATGCGCTGGCGGAAGGCGGTGGTGAAGTTGCAGGCGTTGCGAAAACCCACCAGTTCGGCGACGTCCTGCACGCTCATGGCGCTTTCGCAGAGCAAGTCCTGGCCGCGCCGCAGTCGGGCGTCGCGAATGTAGGCAAACACGGTCATTCCCAGGTGCTCGCGAAAAATCGCGGTGAGGCGCTTTTCATGGGTGCCGACTTTTTGCGCGAGCATGCCCAGGGACGGCATGTCGTCCAGCTGGTTTTCTATCAGTCGCATCGCCGCGCGCAGCACGATCTCATCGCCTTGCGGCTCCGGATCGGCGGGGCTTTCATGAACGGCCGGTGGCGCGCGCCAGGTCAATTGCAGGTGGATCTTGATGCGCGCCAGCACTTCTTCGGGGGCGCAGGATTTGGGGATGTAGTCCACCGCGCCCACGGTCAGCCCTTCCAATCGCTCCAACGACGTGTTGGCCGAGGACAGGAACAGGATCGGGGTGTGCCGGGTGGCCGGTGCCTCGCGCAGTAGCCGGCACAGGCTGAAGCCATCCATTTGTGGCATGTGCACGTCCAGGACGATGAGGTCCGGGCGCAGGGCCAGTGCCCGTTGATAACCCTGGTACGCGTCGCTGGCCAGGGAAATGCGCCAGGGCTGGGTCTTCAAGAGAATGAGCGTGGCGCGGATGTCTTCGGGCACATCGTCGATCAGCAGAATATGCGGCAACAGCTCGGACGCCGCCACGCCCCCCGCCGTCGCTGCCTGCCTTTCGTATCGTCCGTTGTCCATTCGCCAGGTCTCTTGTTGTGTTTAGCCAGGTCACTGTCGCGAAATTGCCAGGCGAGGAAACACGTATCGGGCCGGCAACAAGTCGATATAACGGCAGGTAAGGCGAGAACTGAAGCTATCAAATTTTTGATGGGCGATAAACGGTCATGCCGACCGTGGGGTCCACTGATGCGGGACGATGCTGATGACCGTGGCGAGGGAGCTTGCTCCCGCTGGGGGGCGAAGCCGCCCCAAAGCAGCGAACCCAATCTTCCCGACTCACCGAGTAGCCTGGGTTGGGGGCTGCGAAGCGGCCCCATAGCAGCGCACTCAATATGACTGGTACACCGAGCTGCCTGGTTTGGGGGCTGCTGCGCAGCCCAGCGGGAGCAAGCTCCCTCGCCACGGGGTTGTTGAGTACCTTGAATAAGCAGCAGTCGGTTAGAACTGGTAACCAATCTGAGCGAGCAACTGCGGGTTTTCCTGACGCGTATCGCTCTGGGCTTCACCACCTGAATGACGCCACGCCACCGTTGCATCGAACGAGATCTGGCCGTACTGGGCACGCAGCCCCACACCGCCGCCGGAGATGCTGCGGGTGTTTTCCTCATCGGCCCACTCGTTGTGGTTGATGCGCACCTTGCCGGCATCCCAGAACAGGTAAGGCGTGAGCTTGTCGATCGGGTAGCGAAGTTCGATCTGGGTCAGCATGCCTTCGTCGCCCGAGGCTTCGCTTTGAGGATAGGCCCGCACGCCATCGATGCCGCCGAGGCTGAAGTCTTCGGAAGAGTCGAGGTTGTCCTGGCTCCACTGTCCGAGGACACGGGCAAACAGCGTGAAGTTGGCGGGCAGCGCTTGCAGGCGGGCGAGATCGACGTTCACTTTGCTGAATTGGCCCTCGGTCTGGGCGGTCTGGCGGTCGCCCTCGCGCAGGGCCGAGTCCAGTTTCAGGTCACCGTAGGTCAGCGTCGCGCCACCGTAGGTGATGCCGCCGCCGAACAAGGTGTCCCGTACGTCGAATTGCAAGCTGATGGGCAGCGAGTTGCTGCTTTTTTCAAAGCTCAGGCCCAGCACTTCGTATTTGTCCTCAAGCTCTTTGTGCTGGTATTGCCCGGCCAACATGAGGTTCGCCTGGTTGCTGCGAATGAGCGGATAACTCAAGCCAATGCTGCTGACCTCGGCGGTACCGGTCGCCCCCAGGTCGGCGAAATCCTCGCCCAGGTCGTAAGCGCTCTGGGCATAACCGACGTTGCCACGCAGGCCGGATGTGCCCAATGGCATCGAGTAGCCGAGGCTGCCGAAATACAGCTCCTCATCGGTGGCCATCACGGCGGCGCTGAGCTTGTCGCCGAGCATCATCGGGCTGTTCCAGTCCCCTTGTACCGTCAGGCGATTGCGCCCCGAGTAGCGGTTGCCGTGGTTGTCCAGCGTGGCCTTGCCTTCGAAGGCCTTGGTTTTGCTCACTTGGGCATTGAGGTCGCCCGTACCGAGCTCGTCACCCGGGCGGATGACCGGACGAACCGCCACGCCCGGCAAGTCCGAAAGCACCAAGATGCTGCGCTCCAAGCGGTCACGCTCGATCACATCGCCCGGCTTCAAGTCGTCCAGGAACGGCTGCGCCTGCTCGGCGAGTTTCCCATCGTCGTTGACGGCGGTGACTTTGCCGTAACGGCCTTCGATCACGGCGATGGTCAGCTCGCCATTGGCCATGCGTTGGGCCGGCAAATAGGCGCGTGCGAACGGGTAGCCGTTCTCGCGGTAGTAAAGCGTGACCTGCCGGGCGATTTCCCGCAATTCGTCCAGATCGTGAGCCTTACCCACGGCTGGCGCGACGACGCGTTGCAGGCTGGCCGCGTCGATGCGGGTGTTGTCGGTGAAACGGACAGCGTTGAGCTGGACCTTGGCGCCGCCGACTTTTTCCTGGGCCGGTTGCGGTGCTTCTACATCCAGGCGAATGCTTTGCGGCAACTCCTGCTGGGGAATCGGCAATTCCTGCAGGATCCGGCCGGCGTCGGGGATCGGGCGTGTCGGCAGGGTCGCGGCCCAGGCCTGGGAAGTGGATAACAACGCCAGACCAGCGGCGCAGGACATCAGTTTGTTATGCATTGAATAAGTCTCGAAGAATGCGGGTTGCCTGAGCCCATGACCGCGTCCGGGGGACGCGGCCAAGGGACTCCTTCAAATGGAAAAAATGGATGTCAGGGGATCAGGGACGCATGGCCAGACCTGGACCTGGCAAGCGCACACCGCCGCGCACGACGAACACGGTCTGCGGCGGGTAGGCCGCGCAAGCGCCGCCCTCGGATACACCGCCATCGGCGCAGACGTTCCCGGCCAGTTCCCGCTCGCTGTCGGCGCTCTCGGCCTGGGCCGCCGAATCGCCGTCGCCATTGCCATTGCCAGCGCCGTTGCCACGCGTGCCGCCCTGGTCCACCAGCAACAGACCACCGTCCTCGACCCCGGCGCCGGACCAGTCAGCCGGTTTCGGCTGGGCCGGATTGAGCTCTGGAGCATGGGGCGAAGTCACCTGCGCGCCGACGCGTGTTGCATCGGCGACGCTCTGCCGGACGGCGTCGTAGTCAACGGACGGTGTCACGGTCAGATTGGCGTTAGCCGGGTTACTTACGATCAGGTAACCCAGATCAGCCAGCCCACCGATGTTGATCAGGTGCGAGCCCGGGCCTTGAGTGCCTACCGAATACAACGGGTTGCCGAGCATCGGCTTGGTGTCGCCGTTCCACAGACCGCTGGCGTCATAACCGGCGATACCGCCGCCATTGAACGTGGTCTGGCCATCGAACGGCTTGGTCTGGGTGGTCGTGCCGTTGGTGGACACCAGCAGGGTCGGTTGCTCGCGGTACACGGCATGAACGCCCGTGGTGCCCAGCGCCCGGCCGAAGTTGCTCTGCTGCTCGTCGCTGTTGTAGCGGAAATTGCCGCTACCACTGCCGACCACATCCACCAGGCGGGTGCTGCCGGCGAGGCTGCCGGTGTAGATCACCGCCCGGCCGCCAGCGCCAGTGGAGACTGTCACACCCGCGTCGGCCTTCACGTCGCCACCCGCGGCCACGCCCGCCGAAGCGGATTGACCGGCGTTGAGCACGATCGCGTCGGAAGCGTTGCTGGTGGTGCTGACATTCTCGGTCAGGGTGATGTTGCCGGTGGTGGTCACCACCTGGACTTTGCCGGTGTTGCCGATGCCGACGATCTGATCCAGCTGGTTGCCGTCCAGTGCCGTCTCGGTCAGCCTGCCGACGGTGACGTCGCTGCGGTTGACGAAGCTGACGTCCTTCGCGCGGCTGGCGAGATCGCCGACCCAGTTGCTGGCGTTGCGCAGGTCGAAATCACCGCCCTTGAGCGCCAGGCCATCGGCGATGATGTTGCCCTTGGCGTTTTGGGTAGTCTTGCCATCGACGTTAAGGGACACGTTGCCGGTGGTCGCCAGCCCTTCGTTGATCGCCAGGTTGCCGTCGGTGCCGATGCTGACGTCGCCGGTGTTATTCACGCCGGTGGTGGTCTTGACCACGTTGCCGTTGCCGTCGGTTTCGGTCAGCGTGCCGACCTTCAGGTTGCCGGTGTTGTTGAAGGCGACCTTGCCTGCCTTGCTGGCGATATCGCCCACGATGTTGCCGTTGTTGCGCAACTCGAAGTCGCCGCCGTTCAGGGCCAGGCCATCGG